>WTKE01000001.1 GCA_011524525.1 Bacillus sp. (in: firmicutes)
AATTCTCTACTATTAGGTAATATAACTAATGTAAATCGTAACCGTTTCGTATTATCTATTAAAATATAAAATTACATCTATTTCTACACACTTTAAATCGAAATAATTACGTTTTATTTATAATTGAGAGGAGAGTACGTATGTTTCGTAAA
This sequence comes from Bacillus sp. (in: firmicutes), assembly GCA_011524525.1. GTDB lineage: Bacteria > Bacillota > Bacilli > Bacillales > Cytobacillaceae > Robertmurraya_A. The sequence goes on from WTKE01000001.1 coordinate 153, forward strand.
TATACAGCATTCATTTTTATGATACTCATTGCCACATTTCTAGCAGGTTGTCAGGGAGATACATCAGAAACCAGTCAAGAAAACGATAAACTATCAATCTATACAACTGTTTATCCTCTACAGTACTTCACAGAACGTATAGGTGGAGATTTAGTAAATGTCCAATCCATTTATCCTAATGGTGCAGATGAACACTCTTATGAGCCATCTCAAAAAGATATGATTGATCTTGCAGATTCTGACCTTTTCTTTTACATTGGCCTAGGTTTAGAAGGATTTGTTTCAAAGGCAGAAGAAGCATTAAAAAACGAAAATGTCACGTTAGTAGCTACTGCTGAACATATCACATTTGAAGAGCATGCCGAAGAGTCTACTGAGGAGCATGCACATGAAGAAACCGAAGAAGAACATGCTCATGAGGAAGAGGATGAACATAACCATGGTGATGTAGACCCTCACGTATGGCTTGACCCTATTTATTCTATTAGCCTAGCAGAAGAAATTAAAGAGCAGCTTCTTGAAAAGCTACCAGATAACAAAGAGCAAATCGAAGAAAACTTCGCAGCACTAGAAAAAGAATTACAGCAATTAAATGAGGACTTTACTGAAGTAACTAGCACAGCAAAACACAAGGAATTTTTAGTGTCGCACGCTGCATTCGGTTACTGGTCTGAGCGTTACGGACTTGAGCAAATCAGCGTTTCAGGCTTGGCCTCAACAAATGAGCCTACTCAAAAGGAGCTTGAAAATATTATCGCTGAAGCCGAGGAACATGATCTACATTATATTTTCTTCGAGCAAAATGTAAGCTCAAAGCTAACTGAAATTGTTCAAAAGGAAATTGGTGCAGAGCCACTAACCCTTCATAATCTATCCACCCTAACAGATGAAGATGTAAAAGAAGAACGCACGTATTTTACCATCATGAAAGATAATATCGAAGCATTGCAAACTGCTTTAAACCAATAATGTACGTCAGCCCCCTCGTTATTTGAGGGGGCTTTTGCTGCTTTCAGCTCCATTTTTAAAATATTTATAGCACTTTTCTTTAAAAATGCTTTGGAATGTCGTATTTATATCATATTTGGTTTCTGATGAGTCTCTTCTCAGGATAATTACTAGACTTTTTTGCGATTTTTAAAATTTATTTGCGATTCCCAGGCTTTATTTGCGATTCTCAAAATTTATTTGCGATCCCTAGAATTTACTTGCGATTCTCAAAATTTATTTGCGATCCCTAGAATTTACTTGCGATTCTCACATCTTATTTGCGATTCCATCTAAGAATCTCAATTCACCCCACCTCAAGATTTTCCCCATTCAATATCCGTCACTATATTGCCTTATTTCTTGTAAAAATAGGAAATGATTACATATTTATTTTTTATTAGAAAAGAATAACTTGGTGAGTATATTGAAAGGGAGAATTTTTTATGGATGATTTAATAATTGCGCGCTCGTTATTTGGAACTACTATGGGTTTTCATATTATTTTTGCCACAATCGGGGTAGGCTTACCTTTTATGATGCTTACGGCTGAGCTCGTGTACCAAAAAACAAAAGACCAAGAGTACGTAGTTATGGCTAAGCGATGGACAAAAGCTTTTGCCGTACTTCTTGGTGTTGGGATCCCAACAGGTACAATCGCCGGAGTTCAGTTATCTCTATTATGGCCAGGCTTTATGGAAGTCATCGGTGTCGTCATGGCCCTTCCCTTCCAAATTGAAATCTATGCTTTCTTTATTGAAGCACTATTTATGTCCATTTATGTATATGCTGCTGAGCGTATTCCTCCTTGGGCTCGAATCACAAGCCTCGTACTTGTGGCAATTGGTGCTTTAGCCTCTGCCGTTCTCATAACGAATGTCCATGCTTGGGAAGGGACACCCACTGGATTTAGAATCGAAAACGGTGTCATAACCGATGTTGATCCATGGGCAGCATTTTTTAACCCAAGCTTTATTGTTACAGCTGGACATGTTGCCTTATCTGCCTATACAACAGGTGCATTTGTTATTGCGTCCGTATCAGCGTATAAACTATGGCGTACTGAATTTAATACACGCATCTACCATTTTCACAAAAAAGCATTAACACTTAGTCTCATTGTTGGAGGAATATTTTCTCTATTCACCGCTATAAACGGACATGAATCCGCTCAATATTTGCATGAATATCAACCTGAAAAGCTTGCTGCAGCAGAAGGATTATTTGAAACTCAGTCTTACGCCCCTCTTGTCATCGGAGGTTTTACTGACCGTGAAACCGAAGAGGTTAAGTACGCTATTCACATTCCTTGGGCACTTAGCTTTTTAGCGGGAAATAGCTTTGATACCGTCGTTAAAGGACTGAAAGAATGGCCAGAAGAAGAATGGCCACCACTTTTTGTTCACACCCTTTTCAATGGAATGGTAGGGATTGGATCTTTATTAATCTTATTACCTCTTCTCGCTTTACTTTGGGTGAAATTTTTGAAAAAAGACAGATATCCTCGTTGGATTCTTTCGACCTTTATTGCCTCTGGCCCATTAGCAGTACTTGCGATTGAATTCGGATGGATTTTTGCTTGTACAGGAAGACAGCCTTGGACGATTTATCGCGTGCTGTCAACAGCAGATTCAGCGACAACAGCGACAAATTTAGGTGTATTGTTTCTAGCATTTGCAGGTGTATACGTTATTCTAGGAGTTTCTGTTGTATTTGTCCTTTTATATTATTTTAGAAAGAACACCGTTGCTGATGATTTACATCGAGCCGAGCAAAAAGGTGTACCACTATATGGATCCAATACGTAACTCGGCACCATTTTAAATGGAGGAGTGAAAATAGATGACTGATGCATTACTAGCCATTACTGTGTTATGGGGATTTGTTTTCATCTATGCTGTTATGGCAACCATGGACTTTGGTGCCGGATTTTGGTCAATGCTTTATTTCAATAGAACGCAGACAAAAGCTACTAACATCGCTAACCGATATCTGTCCCCCACGTGGGAAGTGACCAACACATTTATTGTTGCTCTTGTTGTTGCTGTGTACAGTTTATTTCCATCCGCAGCGTATACACTTGGAACCGTATTACTTATTCCAGGCAGTATGATCTTGCTTTTGCTTGCCCTACGAAGTGCGTTTCTCGTTTTTTCAAATATTGCATCTGAATATCGAAAACCACTAACATATATCTCTGGAATTACCGGTATACTCATTCCTGGATTACTTATCAGTGTACTCCCGATAACACATGGGAACTATATTGATTTTTCTGATGGCCGTCAAACTCTTGATCTGATAAAACTTTTTACAAGTGCCAATGAATACGCGTTTATTGGCTTCGCAATAAGTTCCACTTTATTTTTATCATCCTTATTGCTGGCAGACTATTCAAAAACGGCGGAAGAATATGAGGCCTATGCTGTATATCGAAGGGATGCCATTATTCTTGGGCCTATCTCACTGGCAATGGCTGTCCTCATTATGTTTACAATCCGAACGGAAGCACCTTGGCTTTACGAAAAAATGATGGATAATTTAGCTTTTTTAATCACATCGGTTGTGTTTTTTGTCATTGGAGGGCTTGGTTTGTTTTTACCTTCAGTTACTGGGGGACCTAAGGGAATGCCTCGACTTACTGTCATTGCAATTACAATTCAATACTTACTTGCCAGTCTTGTCTACGGACAAGCACACTTGCCTTACATTGTTTACCCAGAAGTGACCATTCAAAACGCATTTACAGATCCGAATTCGTTCCGTGCTATTTTCGCAACCTACATAGCAGGTTTTGCTATTCTCTTCCCAGGTTTCTTTTATTTCTGGACATTATTTATGAATGACAAAAGATATTTACAGCAAAAACCACCAGAAGAGACGAAGACATAAAAAATCGTGCCCATTATTTGGTGTAAGACCAAATAGGGGCACGATTTTTTTAAATCAAGATTTCGCAAAACTTTCCTCAAATATCGTTATATCTTTTAACCTCTTCCGATTCACCTCAAACCCAATTCCAGGACTACTAGGAACATCTATCATTCCATTACGGACCATCACTTCAGGAGTTGTGATGTCCTCATCCCAGTATCGGCTGCTTGCCGAAATATCTCCGGCAAGCGTGAAGTTAGGCTGAGATGCAATAGCGATGTTGTGTGCTCTAGAGATACCAAATTCCAGCATTCCCCCACACCAGACAGGCACTCCTTTTTTCAAGCAGTAATCATGGATGTCCTTTACTGTTTGAATCCCGCCTACTCTACCAGCTTTTATATTAATTACCCGGCAGCTTCCTAGCTCTATTGCTTTCTTAGCATCGTCAAAAGTGACAATACTCTCATCTAAACAAATCGGTGTTTGTAGCACAGATTGTAGCTTTGCATGCTCGACAATATCATCGTATCCCAGTGGTTGTTCAATCATTAGCAATCCAAACTCATCAAGTGCCTTTAATTGATTGATATCCTTTAATGTGTAGGCAGAGTTTGCATCGGCCATTAATTCAACTTGAGGAAAATGAGTCCTGATGGATTGAATATACTCGTAATCATTTTGTGGAGAGATTTTCACCTTCACCCGCTTGTAGCCGTTCTCAAGATTTCTTTCGATTTGCAAAAGAGTCTCTTTCATCAGCTTAGCTCCAACCACCACACCGGATGGTATTGCACTTTGAGTCCCTCCAAGCAGGTTTGATAATGACTGATTTCTTTCCTTTGCAAATAGATCCCAAATAGCCATCTCTAGACCTGCTTTGGCCATAAAATTTCTCCGGAGTTTGTTAAAAATCGGTGTGACCTCACTCGGATGCTCGATGGTACTATCAAAGAGCAACGGGATAAAAAATTCTTTTAACATATGTAAGGAAGTCTGGACGGTCTCTTCTGTATACCATGGAGAAGAAAAGGCAACTACCTCTCCAAACCCAGACACACCATCCCGGTCAATTGCCTCTAGTACAATTCCTTCCCGTTCATGCACCTTACCTAGATGGGTGGTAAACGGAGTCTTTAATTTCATTGAGATAACTGATAGCTTAATTCTCTCAATCTTCATCCGCGCCTCCACCTTTTACCCATTCTTTCAAACTTCTTCTTAAAAGCTTATTAGACGCATTTCTTGGTAGCAGGTCAACGATCTTAACCCTTTTAGGAACCTTGTATTTCGCTAGCTTAGATGAAGAATATTGTATGATTTCTTCTTCTGTTATAGATGTATTCCTGACAACAACAAAGGCTACCGGTATTTGTCCCCATTCCTGATCTTCTACACCGATAACCCCCGCCTCTAGAATAGCAGGATGCCCTTGTAAAACACCTTCGATTTCTGCAGGATAAATATTTTCTCCACCTGAAATAATCAAGTCAGAACGGCGATCTTGGACGTATAAGAAACCTTCCTCATCAACATACCCTATATCCCCAGTTGCAAACCATCCATCCTTTAGGTGCGTACCCTCTTTATTCAAATACCCTTTCGTGACATTTGGACCTTTCACAAAGATTTCTCCTGATTGCAAATGCTGTAGTTCCAAACCATCAGAGTCAACGATTTTTAACTGTGATGGAAAAAGTGCCTTTCCGGCAGAACCTAATTTGCTCAAGCCATATTCAGGTGATAAAGTTACAAATTGAGAAGCCGTTTCGGTCATTCCATACGTTTGATAAACAGGAACTTCTAGTTGTACACATCTTTCTAATAATGAAAGAGAAGCTGGGCCTCCTCCTAAAAGCATACAACGAAAATGATTCGGCAACTGGCTATCCAATTGATCTAATAGTCGGGAAAGCATCGTACTTACAACAGACATCGTTGTCACTTTCTCAGTCTTTATATCTTGCAACGTTTTTTCCACGTCAAAGCTCTCGTGCAACACCATCTTCATTCCATAAATCATACTTCTCATTAAAATGGAATAGCCACTAATATGAAAAAGAGGAACTGCACAAAGCCACCCATCACGATCTTGTAATCCAAGATTTAAGCTAGAACCAATTGCACTCCACCAATGGTTTCCATATGTTTGCATAACCCCTTTAGGAGAACCCGTTGTTCCGGAAGTGTACATAAGCGAGCAAACCTCATCTAAAGCTACTTCATTAACAAGAGGTGGCTCATTAAATGGTGTTTGAAACAACTCATGTTTGTAGACGATACCTACATCTAAACGTTTTGCTTTTTCATCAAACATTGATTCTGTAATTAAGCATGCTGAGTTTGAGTCCATCAACTGATAATTTAGTTCTTCTGAAGTTAATCTTGTGTTAAGTAAAACCGCTTTTATACCAAGTAATTGTAATGATAACAATATAACGACACTTTCGGAATGATTCGATAATAACAGTGCAACGTATTGCCCCTGTTTCATTCCATATGCGTGCATTCGACCTGCTACATCGACACATTCGGCATATAACTGTTGAAATGTGTAGCGTTTATCTTCAAATACCAATGCCGTTCGACTAGGTGTCAAAAATGCTCTCTTTTTAAGAAAATTCTGCATGACTTCAATTGACAATTTCTTCACCCTCTTCCTAACTAAGTTATCAAATTGCCATGCCATTTTCAATGTTAGAGCTTTTCATACAAAAAAGCTTGGCCTTTATGGGCCAAGCTCTTTGCTAACTAACCTATCAAGGAAAACGAGGGAATTGACCGAAGTCTGGCTTGCGTTTTTCTTTAAACGCATCGCGCCCTTCCTTTGCTTCATCCGTTGTGTAATAAAGAAGAGTCGCATCTCCAGCAAACTGTTGAATTCCAGCTAAACCATCAGTATCTGCATTAAATGCTGCTTTTAAGAAACGAAGAGCGGTTGGGCTTTTATCAAGCATTTCCTCACACCATTGAATCGTTTCTTCCTCTACTCGATCAAGAGGAACAACTGTATTTACTAGCCCCATATCAAGTGCTTCTTGCGCATTGTATTGACGGCATAAATACCAAATTTCTCTTGCTTTTTTATGTCCAACAATTCTTGCTAAATAGCCGGAGCCATATCCAGCATCAAAGCTACCCACTTTAGGACCTGTTTGTCCAAAGATAGCATTATCTGCAGCTATGGTTAAATCACATACGATATGTAAAACATGTCCTCCACCAATTGCATATCCCTTTACCATGGCAACAACAGGCTTAGGAATTACACGGATTAAGCGTTGAAGATCAAGAACATTTAAACGAGGGATTTCGTCTTCTCCAACGTACCCACCATGTCCACGTACTTTCTGATCTCCTCCTGAACAGAATGCTTGGTCTCCAGCTCCTGTTAAGACGATTACACCTACATTACGGTCGTCACGTGCATAAGCAAACGCATCAATTAATTCCATAACCGTCTTAGGACGAAATGCATTTCGCACTTCTGGACGATTAATGGTAATCTTTGCAATGCCATTATATGTTTCATACAGAATATCTTCGTAATTTCTTTGAGATACCCACTCAACTGTCAATGTGTTTTCCTCCTTTAATTAAGAATCGGATTTATTCGACAAAAACCCACTTACTATTGTACCAAATTTTTCAGGTTGTTCCACATGTATTGCATGACCACATCCATCAATATTTACCCACTGACTGTTTTTTATATATTTTGTCATCTTTTCAGCAATGTTGACAAATTTCTGGTCCATGGAACCCGTAAGTAATAAGACTTTACCGGAGTACTCATTTAGTCTTTCCCAATAGCTTTGTTGTGACCCCGTTCCCATTCCAATCAAGCTATTAGCCAATCCTTTAATAGAGTTTTGCTTTCTTTGCTCTTTTATTCGTTGTTGAATTAGTGCTGGTAATTTTTTTTGACTTTCGAATAAAGGGATATTGCCCCAATATTTGACAAACCAGTCTATTCCATAGTGTTTGATTTTATTAGCTAACTGTTGATCCTGTTCTCTTCTACTTCTTCTATCCTCCTCCGTTACGAGTCCTGGAGAAGCACTTTCGAGAACAAGCTTACGTACAAAAGTTGGATTCATTAGCGCGAAGGCAAGTGCCACTCGACCACCCATCGAGTATCCAACCATATCTACTTGATCTATATTTAAAGATTGTAAAATAAAACGTAAATCCGCTACCACCGACTTCATTTCATACCGTTCAATTGAATTCGGGGATGACGATCTTCCATGTCCAACGAGATCTATATTAATAATTCTCGAGTTTTTCTTTAACTCCTCTTCACATTCCGCCCAAGTAGAGATATCACCGGTAAATCCGTGAAGTAATACAACTGGAAAACCTTCTCCTGAAACTTCGACATGATAGTCTACCCCACTAACCTCAATATTCATCAGCTTTCGCCACGCAAATTCCGACTAATTTCCCGGGAAACATATTCCCACAAATTCCGATGTTCTTGTAGGTTTTCATCTCTTTTTGTCGGAACTTCAATAACCGATAATCCATCTTTCACCAAAGTTTGCTCAAAAGAGGAAGGAAGCTCCATCCAAGAAGAAACTCGATTAAATGTCCCACCATACATAGTAACAACGGGTTCAAAATCAAGGTCCAATGGAGTACCAAACAATCGTTCAAAATGCTTCGGATGACTAGCTTGAGGGAGGAAGCTAAAAATCCCACCACCATTGTTATTTATCACAATGACACGTAAATCAATATGATATAACTTAGATGCAATCAGTCCATTTAAATCATGAAAAAAAGTCAAATCTCCAAGTACTAAATACATAGGCTTGTGAACGGTGGCAGCACCTAATGCGGATGAAATGACTCCATCAATACCATTGGCTCCACGATTCGCCATAATTCTAATGGACTTTGAATTATTATAGAAAAAAGTATCCACATCTCGTATTGGCATGGAATTGCCAACAAACAAGGTAGCTCCATCAGGTAGCAATTCAACTAATTCAAAAAATAAACGACCTTCATTAAGGGATTCACTTTCCTTTATCCGTAACAAAGCTTTTTTTGTGATGAGGTTCATTTGTTGCCACTTTTCAACAAACATTGAATCCTGATTTTCATTTAAAAGAGGGAGAAGAGATTCACAAAATTCTACTTCGTCACAATAAACCATGTTTGTTGTTAATAAGGTAGGGTCTCTCCAACCTTCCCCGCCATCAACCACAAATTGAGGGACATGTTCATTCTTTTTCATAAATAACGAAAATGCTTTTGAAATAGGCATCGCACCAAAGCGAATAATTACATCTGGTGATAGATGATTTATGGCATCCTCATTTCTTAAAAATGTATCATAGCTATCTATAATATGTACAAACTCGTGTTTTCCACTTCTTAATTGCGATAAAGGATCCGCAATAATCGGATACTTTAGCTTTGCAGCTAGCCTAGTGATAGCTCTAGCAAAGGTAGGATGATCAATCTCGCCACAAACAATTAAGCCATTTGAATGTCCATTCAATACGTTCGCAATGGATGTTAATTGAACTTCATTCAATGTCAAATGTCCTAGTTCTATGTGAACATAACCATTTTCTCTCTCTGCCATGACAAATATATTATCGCTTGTTAAATCTGGGACAAGAGGTTCACGTAGTGGAAAATTCAAATGAACGGGACCAGCAGGCGCAGATAAAGCGGTTGCAACAGCACGCCCAGCAACGGTGCGCGCATAACGAAGCATTTCTTTGGACCCTTCCGGATGAGACATCTCGATAAACCATTTTACATGTTTCCCGTATAAATTCACCTGATCCATTGCTTGTGGTGCACCCACATCACGAAGTTCATGTGGCCGATCCGCTGTAATGACCATAAGTGGGATTCTTGATAAATTCGCTTCAGCTATAGCAGGGAAATAATTTGCTGCTGCTGTTCCGGAAGTGCATAACAAGACGGTTGGTTTTCGGGAAGCCTTGGCCACCCCCAACGCAAAAAAGGCTGCTGATCTTTCGTCTACATGAATATGAAGACGAAGATCAGGGTGTTCAGCCATAATCATCGCAATAGGAGTGGACCTTGATCCTGGGCTAACAACAACGTCCTTCACTCCTGCATGTATTAATTCAGCTACAAAAGAAGCAATGTATTTTGTTAATGCTTGTTGATGATTCATTACTCTTTCCCCCTTAAGGCAGAAAGCATTGGACGAAACTTGATATTCGTCTCCTGATACTCACTGTCTACGTTCGAATCTCTAACGATTCCACAACCGGCAAATAAAGAAGCCTCTTTTCCTTGTAATAAGCCTGAACGTATCGCAACCGCAAATTCTCCATTGCCTTCAAAATCAATCCAACCGATCGGTGCCGCATACATTCCTCTATCTAAGTCTTCCATTAACCGGATGCTCTCTATTGCTTCTTTTCTTGGCACCCCACCTAATGCAGGCGTGGGATGAAGCAGGTTCACAAGCTGAAGTAACGAACTTTCCTCGTCAGCTGTACCAATCACTGGTGTGTATAAATGCTGAATATGCTTATTTTTCAACAACTGTGGGTGAGACGGAATTCGCACTTCATGACATACCTTTTCCATTGCTTCTTTGATCATATCAACAACAAATTGATGTTCATTAAGATTTTTTTCATCACATAAAAGCTCATTACCTAGTAGCTCGTCTTCTTTTAAAGTTTTCCCTCTGGCTATCGAACCGGCCAAACAGGTCGAGTACACCGTGTTTTTTACCTTCTTTACTAATCTTTCTGGTGATGCTCCAATAAAACAGTCACCTTTGGATTCAAAGGCAAAAACAAAACTATCTCTCTGCTCCTCTAAAAGATTCATAATCACGGGCTCTACTGGGATTTGTTCTTCGAACTGAAGTCTGAGCTCTCTAGCAAGCACAACCTTTTTCATCGTCCCTGCCTTTAATAATTCCACTACCTCACTCACACGTTTCTTCCAATTTTCAGAATGGACTTCATTTACATGTGATAGGTTGGACATACGTGGCAGTAATTCCGGTTCAGTTCCACTGAATAATGCCTTTCTTTCCTGTTCAGCTAACTCATACAATGTATCATCATCTTTTGCTGAACAAAGAAGATTAGTCGTTAAATAGTATTCTCCTTTTATTACACTTACTAGGTATTTGGGTATATGGAAATGAGAATGTGGAAACTGTGCCCAAAGATCTGTTTTCTGTTTCAATGGATCAAAGGAAAATCCTCCGAACATCATTGGTCCTGTTGCTGTCTGTTTCTCTTCCATTAGCATGATGCTATTATTCATAAGGTCTTGCCATTGCTTCTCCACATGAATAAAGCGGCCAGAAGCCTGATCCGATTGTATTTCTTTACATATTCCAATGCCAATCATAACTACTTCATCAGAGGGATCTTTCCAAAAAAAGCGTTCACCAACAAACTGGTCTCTACCAGCTGCAAACACGGACAGAGGCTGAACCGGATGAATCCTTTGGACTTCGCTAACTAATACGGGCATTGAAAGCTTGCGTGCTCTCTTGATTGCTTCAATGATCCCTTCTTTAAGCTCCGTATTCTGAATGGTAACCAAATTCGTACAACTCCTGTTAAATAACGTTATAAACTTATTTTAAGATACACCTCAATCCAAGACCATGTCAACAAAAGGAACCTTGAGAAACCTATATCTTTCCTTAT
>WTKE01000034.1 GCA_011524525.1 Bacillus sp. (in: firmicutes)
CTATTACAGCTTAAAGGTTAAAACTTACTTATGAATACGAACAACGCAGCTTATATTGTTATATTAATATAATAGGTGAAAGTTGTCCAATGGGAATTGTTTCCCAAAACTAGTACTGATGAAAAGCCAGACAGTCATTTTGGAAAAGCTCACTGATGATGGACGTTCCAGATTATTATCAGCTTCAAAACGACCTTCATCAGTGCTATGAAGGACATTTTAGCTTTCCCTGTTGCCCGAAATGAAGTTCATCGGTACTATGAAAATCATTTCCTCTTCATTATCTGCTCTAATTGATGTTCATCAAGTCTAGAAAGCTCATATTAACTCAAATATCAGTTACATTCCACAGTTCCTCCCTCTCCATGGATCATCTACCTAAACAGCTACCATTAAAATTTAGAACCTTTTTTTACTCTGAGTTTGGAAAAGAAGAATATGAAAACGGTTTCAACATAGAATGAAGTACACCGAGAATCAACCAGCTAGAATCGAAACGAAAGGGAGGGGACAAAGTGAGGATTTTATTATGTTGTGCCGCGGGGATGTCTACCAGTCTATTAGTGACGAAAATGGAGAAGTCCGCGGAGGAACAGGGGTTAGAGGCGAAAATTTGGGCGGTTTCAGCGGATGTGGTTCGAAATCACGTCGACCAGGCAGATGTATTGCTTGTGGGTCCGCAGGTTCGCTACATGTTGCCTCAACTGAAAAAACTAGGCCAGGAAAAAGGGATTCCGGTGGACATGATTAATACCGTGCACTATGGAACATGTAATGGCGCCGAAGTGTTGAAATTTGCAAAACAGTTAGTCACCAAATAAGGAGTGATTGGAATGAGCAAATTTACGGATGTGTTGGAAAACAAGGTAATGCCAGTGGCTGGACGCATTGCCGGTCAGCGTCATTTACAAGCGTTGCGTGATGGACTTATTTTAACGATGCCTCTTATTATCGTTGGTTCGATTTTCTTAATACTCGGATTTTTGCCGATTCCTGGCTATGAGGAGTTCATGGCCAATACGTTTGGAGATGCATGGCTCACGAAGCTACTCTACCCAGTAGGTGCGACATTTGATATCATGGCGCTCATCGCTGGATTTGGGATCGCCTACCGGTTAGCGGAAAAGTACAATGTGGAACCATTGTCAGCGGGTGCGATTTCGGTTGCTGCCTTCCTGCTTGCCACTCCATTTGAAGTGTCCTTTTTAGCAGAAGGAGCAACAGAAGCCGTTATGGTAGGCGGGGCGATTCCTGCTGCACTAATGGGAAGTAAAGGGTTATTCGTTGCGATGATCATCGCGATGCTGTCTACTGAAATTTATCGATACATTATCCAGAAGAATATTGTTTTCAGACTTCCTGACGGGGTTCCGCCCGCAGTTAGTAAATCATTTGTTGCGTTAATTCCAGGTGCGATTGTTATTTTCGTTGTTTGGATTTTGCGTATATTAGTAGAAAATACCGACTTTGGAAGCTTACACAATATTGTTGGAGAGATTCTTGGGAAGCCACTCGGTGTACTCGGCGGAAGCTTGATAGGTAGTTTAGTAGCTGTTTTCCTTGTACAACTCTTATGGTCATGCGGATTACATGGTGCCTCTATCGTAGGTGGCGTTATGGGGCCGATTTGGTTAGCGTCAACAGATGCAAACCGTCTTGCTTTTCAAAATGGAGCGGAAGAGTTACCGAATATTTTCACAGCTCAATTCTTTGACTTGTTTGTATACATTGGAGGATCTGGAGCGACGTTCGCATTAGTGGTCATGATGCTATTAAGGGCGCGAAGTCAGCAAATGAAACAGCTCGGACGATTAGCGTTTGGACCGGGACTTTTCAATATTAACGAACCGATCACGTTTGGGATGCCAATCGTCATGAACCCACTGATGATTGTTCCGTTCATTTTAGCACCACTTGCGATTGTCATCACCACGTATATCGCAATGAGCACAGGTCTTGTAGCAAAACCAGCGGGTATTGCGGTGCCATGGACGATGCCACCAATTATCGGAGGCTATTTAGCGACTGGTGGGAAATTCTCAGGCGCATTATTGCAACTTTTTAACTTCTGTGTCACTTTTGCGATTTACTATCCATTCTTTAGAATGTGGGATCGCCAAAAGTTTGCAGAAGAACAAGGAAAATAAAGCCTAATTTAGGAGGAGCCTATGACAAAGTTAGTGATTAACGCAGATGATTTCGGGTACTCAAAAGGAGTCAATCTCGGAATTATCGAGGCGTACAAACACGGAGTCGTCTCCTCAACCACGATGATGGTCAATATGCCTGGAGCTGCGCATGCCGCAGCTCTAGCGCTTGCCCATCCAGGGTTGGGAGTGGGGATTCATCTCGTTTTAGATTGCGGGTATCCGGTACACTCGAACGTCCCGTCACTTGTTGATGAAACAGGTCGCTTTTACAAAATGGAAGAAATGCTGGCAAAAGCAAAGCTTACGGATATTGAAAAAGAACTCAATGGTCAAATTGAACAATTTTTCAAGTATGGTCTTTCTCTGACTCATTTGGACGGGCATCATCATGTCCACGGAAAGGAAAAGATTTATCCGATTGTGGAAAAATTGGCCAAAGACTACAAGCTTCCGATTCGAAAGGTGTCAGCGGATGCCAATCATTCAAGCAATCAGCTTCTACAAACCACCGATACCTTCCTGTATGAATTTTATGGAAACGCATTAACTCCAACTTCTCTCATAGACTTAGTAAAGAAGTCCGCTTCCTTTGAAACCGCAGAAATTATGTGTCATCCTGCATATATTGACGAAGAGGTGCTGACAGGCAGTTCGTACAACGTCCAGCGTGCACAGGAGTTATTAATATTAACCGACCCAGAAGTCAAACAGATGGTAGAAGAAAATCACATCGAGCTTGTTACATACAAAGACGTATTCAAGTAAGAGGGGGAGAAACATGGAACAAGAACAAATTGTGTTTCAAATCATTTTACACGGTGGAAACGGTCGGAGTTCTTCGATGGAGGCGATTATTGCTGCAAAGGCGGGCGACTTTGAAAGAGCACGGGCCAAGCTTCAAGAAGCAGCGGACGAGTTGCATGAAGCACATAAAATACAAACAAATCTCATTCAATCGGAAATCAGAGAAGGTCCATCTACGGTTTCGCTATTAATGGTTCATGCGCAGGATCATTTAATGAACGCGATTGTTGTAAAAGATTTGGCATCTGAATTTGTGGATTTGTATGAAACATTAGGGTGTTCACAGGAGGGTGAAGCATGACAAAAAAACTGAAGGTTGCCACGATTGGCGGAGGCTCCAGCTATACTCCGGAATTAGTGGAAGGGTTTATTAAACGATATAATGAGTTCCCGGTCAGTGAACTTTGGTTAGTTGATATTGAGGCAGGGAAAGAAAAGCTCGAGATCGTCGGAAACTTGGCGAAACGAATGGTGAAAAAAGCGGGCCTTCCGATTGATGTGCATTTAACATTGAATCGCCGGGAAGCGTTAAAGGATGCGGACTTTGTGACGACTCAGTTCAGGGTTGGGTTGCTTGAAGCGCGTGCGAAGGATGAGCGAATTCCGTTGAAATATGGTGTGCTCGGGCAGGAAACGAATGGTCCCGGAGGCTTGTTTAAGGGGCTACGGACGATTCCTGTGATTCTAGACATTTGTCGTGACATGGAGGAGCTATGTCCGAACGCGTGGTTGATTAATTTTACAAACCCAGCCGGCATGGTGACCGAAGCTGTTCTCCGTTATTCTACTATTAAAAAAGTCGTCGGGCTCTGCAACGTACCGATTGGCATGGAAATGGGAATTGCGAAGTTATTGGGTGTGGAGCACTCTCGTATCCGTATTGATTTTGCAGGGCTCAATCATATGGTGTATGGCTTGGATGTGTTTGTTGACGGGGAGAGTGTGAAGGAAAAGGTATTCAACCTTTTGACAGATCCAAATAACACGAGCTTTGTGAAAAACATTCCGGGATACGGGTGGGAGCCACAGTTTTTGCAAGCTTTGAATGCCCTGCCTTGTCCATATCATATGTATTATTACAAAACGAAAACAATGGTCGACAAAACACTTGAAAGTGCCGAAAAGGAAGGCACGAGAGCCGAAGTCGTTCAACGGCTGGAAAAAGACTTGTTTGAGTTATACAAGGACGAAAATCTAAATATCAAACCGCCACAGCTCGAAAAACGTGGAGGAGCGTATTATTCCGATGCCGCCGTTCGACTCATTACTTCTATTTATAATGATAAAGGCGACATCCAGCCAGTCAACACAATAAACGCCGGTGCGATCGCAAGCATTCCCTATGACTCGGCTGTGGAGGTAAGCTGCATTATCACAAAGGATGGACCAAGACCCATCACGATGGGTGATCTCCCGGTTGCGGTTCGCGGATTGGTTCAGCAAATCAAATCGTTTGAGAGAGTAGCAGCAGAGGCAGCAGTGACCGGTGACTATTCGACGGCGTTACTCGCGATGTGCATCAACCCGCTGACTCCATCGGATACCATTGGGAAAGAGATTCTAGATGAAATGTTGGAGGCGCATAAGGAGTATTTGCCTCAATTTTTTAAAGAGAGCGGCGTGTGAAAACACGTCGTTTTTTTTGTGGGGTGTAATTTTGTAACTGTGGTTACAGGAAATAAGGGGGGATGGGGTTGATGAGTTTGGGTTTAGGTTTAGTGAGTACCTGGAGATTCCAGAAATTAGTAGAATGAGGTCACTAAGATTAGATTTGGTGCCCGTGTATTCCAGAAATTAGTAGAATGAGGGCACTAAGATTAGATTTGGTGCCCGTGTATTCCAGAAATTAGTAGGGTGAGGTCGCTAAGATTAGATTTGGTGCCCGTGTATTCCAGTATTTAGGATAATGGGGTCACAAAGAATGGATTTGGTGCCCGTGTATTCCAGGATTTAGTAGAATGAGGTCGCTAAGTTTAGGTTTGGTGCCCGTGCGTTCCAAAAATTAGTAGAATGAGGTCGCTAAGATTAGATTTGGTGCCCATGCATGCCAGTATTTAGTAGAATTAGGGCACTAAGTTAGCATATAAGTCCTGTGTATTCCAAAATTTAGTAAAGTAAGGGAACTAAGTTACCTTTAGTGTCTATAATCACCAATTGCTAGGTCATTTTGTTGATGAAGATCTCATTAATTATGTTCTTGATAGATCGGAAATGGTAAAATTTACATTAAAGAAAGATAAAGGAGGTCCACCTAAAGATGCCTGTTATCATGGCTAGTATTTTTTCAGCTCTGATCATCCTAATGACTGTATCATTCATGATTAAAGTTTTACTTCTCGGTTATAAACGGAAGGAAATTAGTTTTCGCCAATTTCTCTTATATGTTAGTGCGTGCGTGGGTGCTGGAGCAGTCTTTGCTACAAGTCTGCCTTTTGTGTATACAAAGCTTTTTCACTGGGTATTAGGAGCTTAATTTAATAAAAGGAGTGGCAAGTGTGACACTATCAACCGAAAGATTAATCCTAAGAAAGCTAGAAACAACCGATGCCAAGCGAATTGAAGAATTAGCTGGAGACTACGATGTGGCGAAAACGACACTGAATATTCCTCATCCCTATCCAAAAGGATCTGCGTTGGTCTTTATACATAGTGTAATAGAATCTGAGAGCAAGGGGAAACTGGTCACCTACGCGGTCACAACAAGAAAAACGAACGAGCTAATCGGACTGATGGCCATCAGTATCCATTCTACATTTAACCGTGGGGAGCTTGCGTATTGGGTTGGAAAGCCTTATTGGGGACAAGGGTACGGAACCGAAGCGGCGAAGGCACTTCTTCAATATGGATTTGAAGTACTCCAGCTTAACCGAATTTACGCGCAAAGCTTTACTACCAACCCAGGCTCATGGAGAATTATGGAGAAAATCGGTCTCAAATACGAAGGAACCTTGAGACAGCATGCGTCCCGCTTTGGCGAGTACTATGATTTGGCTCAATACGGCATCCTTAAAGAAGAATTCAATTAAGGAGGATTGAGTTGGAGAAGCAGACTGAGAGAAAGCGAGATTATAAAAAGGCCCTATATTGGTTGATCGGGTTCACGATGGTCACAACAGTTATGTATTATTTTGACAAGCAAAAGGTGTACAAAGAAGAGAAACCACCCTTTCCGATCATTTCTTTAGGTGAACAAAAGACACAAGTATTTCTTGGTTCGTATACATGGAATGACAGTGAGGTAAAAAAGGAACTGGCTGACCTTAAAGACGTCAATTTTAAACGAGTGGCGTACCGAGATCAAATTCATATTGATTTCCCAGAAGGAAAGGAACCTTTGTACATAGCAAAAGGGGCGTACGATCCGAATGGAAAGGCTACGTATCCCATTCCTAGTATGTTTAACGATGAAAGTGTTAGTTTTTTGGGGAATTATCCAAGCATCCTGACCCTTTCTTTAAAAGCTTACTGGAAAAATGGGAAGCGAGCGGAGTATATTGTTCCTTTAAACGTTGAGCCCGTAGCTCCTGAAAAAGAATATTTACCCGCTAACAAGGGGTTTTATTCCTTGCTTGGTGTATACAATGGTGACTCAGAGTTGAATACAGCTATTCATCAACAAATTTCCGAAGCTTCACCGAATTTTTTAATGGAATATAAGGGGTATGTTCATATAGAAATGGCTCAGAATTATTATCGAGAGCTACAAATAGAAAGTGGCCCATTGTATCTCCTGTTTTATGAAGAAAATGAAGTTTTTCGAACAGATTAAAGACCACACGTATGTTAGTAGAGAGACGATAAAAGGGAATGTAACGAAAGTGAATCGGGAATTAGGGTTCATTTATGTTGACGACCATCCTTTTTCACTAAATGATACATTTATCCGAGTGGGGCAACACATTCAACTAGACGTGGGAAATGTGAGCAAGGAGCTTCCTTATCAGCAAGTCGTGGAAAAGTTCGAGGTGCTTGAAGAGCCCGATAAAGTTCTTCTAAAAAAAGAATGGTTATCCAAAAAAGAAGACAAATTATCGCTTTTGGTCATAGGAGATGAAGTGTTCAGCAACCCCTTTAAGAACCCACATAAAGAAGATTTGACGTTAATCGACGAGATCACCATCAAGAAGTCTCTTTCCTCCATTAAAGCACCAATAATTTTTTTGTTTAATACCGAAGAGCTGGTATTTCAAACCGATAGCTATGACAATCTACTAAAATATTTATTTGAAACGGAACAGTTGCTGCCTTTAACGAACGATCGTAAGTAACTATACCCAAGCTGGAGACCGTAATCGGTCCTCAGCTGTTTTTTTGAGAATATTAAAAAAATCCAGATAAAACCAATTCCTTGCTATTGAAAAGGATTATATATGAATGGTAAAAATATAGAATTAAACTGTAGTGATTTCAAAAAGTTAGGAGGAGGTTTAAGTATGTAAAAGGAGTGTGAGAATATTTATGTAAGCGCATACAAAATGGGTTCATGATAGTCAAGTTTGTTTAATAGGTGAGGGGGATGGATGATGAAGACATTTAAGAGTTTGATAGTGATGATACTAACGGTTGCCTGTGTTATTGCCACCATTGAACCGTTACCTTCTCAAGCAGCACGGGCAGGAGGGAAGAACGTAGACATCGTGAAGGTTGAAGGCGGGTTAGTGAAAGGTGTAAAAACAGATGTGGAGGGAGTTCAGTTATTTAAGGGAGTGCCATTTGCAGGTTCTACAGCTGGTGAAAACCGCTGGAAGGCACCTCAACCAGTGGAGCCTTGGGATGGGGTGAAGGTTAGTGATAGCTGGGGTGACCAGGTTATGCAAGATGTCACGTTAAATCCTGTTGGAACCTTTTGGGGAGATGAATTTTACTTCGATGACAGTTTTACTCCTGAAGCAAGTGAAAATGGACTAAACCTAAATGTGTATACTCCTGCTAATAAAACAAATGAGAAGCTCCCTGTGCTTGTTTACATCCATGGCGGAGGAAATAATCATGGGCATGCATCGGAAATGGAGTTTTATGCATCGAAATTAGCAGAAAAAGGGATTATTGTGGTTACGGTTCAATACCGTGTAAGCATGTTTGGATTCCTAGCCCTTCCTGAGTTAGCAGAAGAAAGTGAACAAGGAGTGTCAGGCAATTATGCCGTATTGGACTTGGTCAAGTCTTTAAATTGGGTGAATGATTATATTGAAGGATTTGGTGGAAACCCAAAAGAAGTAACGATTGCAGGACAATCGGCTGGAGCAATGAATGTAACAGCACTTTTAAGAACTCCATTAGCTGATGGGTTATTTAATCGAGCGATTATTCAGAGTGGTTTTTATGGCCTATTAACGGCACAAGGAGCATCAGCTTATAAATCTCTAAAAGCAACAGAAAGCCAGTCTGAAAATGCGGTTACGAAGGCTTTTGGAAAAGAGATGAGTCTAGAGGAGTTAAGAGCGTTATCTGCGGAATATTACATGACCACTAAAACCGCTGATGGAACCCAAACTCTGTATGATGCATTAACGGCAGCTTCCTTACAAGGTGGTGGGTACATATTGGATGGGTATGTATTCACAGAAGAATCTGTGGATCTGATGAGAGACGGAGCCTTGGATGGAATTGATATTATGATTGGGGGCACCGCAGATGAAATGACTTCGCTCGTTCCAGGACCTTCTACTATGTCGTTGGACGATTTCCAAAAAACAATGGAAGCAACATATGGCGACGAATATTCAAAGGCATACCATCCTACAAATACAGAAGAAGCCTATAACTTATCGTTACGTGCACGAAGTGATCAGTTACATCAAACATACCTTCTATCAGCCGAATATATCAAAGCGCATAATAAAAACCTTAATGTTTACACCTACTACTTCGATCATGCACCTCCTGGCAGGAATGAAGAATTTTATGGTGCATTTCATTCCTCAGAATTATGGTACTTCTTTCACTCGATTAGAGATACAGCTGGTCAGAGATCATGGACTTCTGCTGATTACTCCATGGCAGAAATCATGTCCTCTTACTATGCGAATTTTGTTAAAAAAGGAAATCCAAATGGCAAGGGTCTAACGAAGTGGAAGGAAACAAACTATAAATCTGGAAATAACTCTACTTTTATCAGATGGTTTGATGGGAAGTCTGAAAATGTGACAAGCACTCCTTATCCATTGCGAGATGAGATAAATCGCAATGTAGTTTTAGAAACCTTCGGAATGACAGAGGAAGATCTCAAATAAGGATAACAGGTACACTGTTTTCTTGAGCATTCATTGAATGAGTGCTCTTTTTAATATATTTGATAACGAAAAAAATGAGTACATGACAAAAAAAGTGAGACTTTCTGTAAAAGACTACTCTTGTTATGATTTAAATATTAAGCGTTTACAATTGTCTCGGGAAATTGTGAGGAGGGAGAAGAAGCTTTTTATTAGTGTTATAGATTAAATCCTAAATAAATAGTTTGAGAGGGGAGTAAAAAATGAAATCACAGTTAAAAAGGTATATGTATATTCTATTAATTGCCATATTTGTCACGAGTGTCTTAGCTTTGCCTGTTAGTGCACAAAACATTGGGGTGAAGGTGGAAAATGGTGTAAAAAAAGAAGGAGTAACAGTGAAACGGGATAATCACTCCCCTACAGGATATACAGCAACTTTTGTATATAAGAATGCAACGGCTAATTCCGTTCAGTTTTATGGACAATTCCAATTTGCAAAGCCCGGTGTAGATTACCCTATTGAAAATGTACCAACGTATAGTCCAGAAGAGTGGACAAAAGAAATGTTTCCGTTAAATATAAGTACCCCATACGTAAAGGAAATGACAAAAGTAGAAGGAACTGACTTTTGGACAATCAGCATGCCACTTCCAAGTGGGGGATACCCATATTCCTATATAGTTGATGGGGTAACCATAGCAGATCCATCAAATAGGCCAATCGAAAACCAAGGTACTGGAAAACAGACACTAAGCATGGCTTATATCCCTTTTGATTCAAAAAAACAATCCTTTGACTATTCCTATGTATTGCCGAAAAACGGGGCAAAGACTGGAAGCGTTTCCTTTGAAACCTATTCAACCAATGGATTATTAACAGCTGATCAGTCTCTAGGAATCTATTTACCAAATGGTTATGATGAAAGTCGCAATGAGCCGTATAAAGTAATCTATTTATCACATGGCGGAGGTGGCAATGAAGCAGATTGGTTTAATACAGGTAGCGCTGCCAATATTCTTGACAACCTTATTGCTCAAAAGAAAACGGAGCCTGTGATTGTGGTAACAATGAATAATTCCGTTTTTGGTTGGGACATGACGAAAATTACAAAGAATCTAATGGAAAATATCATTCCGTATATGGAATCAAACTACCATGTATCTAAAGACTCCAATGACCGCGCATTTGCAGGTCTATCCATGGGAGCTTTAACCACTACGAACATTTATTACAGCAATCCAACTGATTTTGGTTATTTTGGAATCTTTAGTGGTGCAGATGCTAGGGTTGATTTAAGTAAGTACAATTTAGATGACTTACGTAAACCTAAACTATTCGTGGCTGCGGCATGGTATGATATGGCATTCCATGATGTAGGTTTTAATTCCGAAATAAATACCCTTAAATTCATGTCAGTACTAGATGAAAACGAAATATCTTACGAATTTGAAAATGTAAATGGAGCACATGATTGGTTTACATGGCCTCAATTGCTGAATAAATTCTTAACAGACGTAGTGTGGAAATAATAGGTTCGTAAACACTCTTATACTTTTACTCGTATAGGAGTGTTTTTTTTTCTATAATACCCACCTACTAAAGTCTGATTTTTCTGTGATATTTATTTTGATAAAATTTATATCATCATTAACGTTCGTACCAACGATTAAAAAGAGAGGAAGATGAATTCTTCAATGAGAGCCCAATTAGAAAGTCAGTCAATGGACGTATCTATGCAAGACTCAGAAAAAATGATCGAAGAATTTGAAGTATTTACTAATGAAAGAATTCAAAAACAGTTTCAAATCGTTAAACAATTGATTGAAGGCGATCTAGAAAGTGCAGATCAATCAATCAGTGAATTATTGGGACTGATACAACGAAGTCTATTGCCAAATCATGTAAAGAAACAAGTCGTATACGGATTTTTAGATATCTTAATGTTTAAAATTCAACATCTTTCCCTACCGAAAGAAGGTATAAGAAAAGAAGACCTACTATCGTTTTCTGAAATCAACAACATGTTAACAACGAATGACTTCCTGGAGATTGAGAATATGTTATTAGTCATTTATAGAAGGATAATAGAGTTTGAGAATCATTTGAAAAACAGCAGTAAAATGAAAGAAGTCTTGAATTATATCGATACGAATTATCGAGACCCAGAGCTTTCCTTAAACAGTATAGCTCAGAATTTTGAATTAAATCATACATATGTCTCTAATACATTTAAGAAAGAATTCGGGTATAATATCCTAGAATTAATACAAATAAGAAGAATTACTGAAGCGAAATACTTACTTGAGAACACAAAACTGAGCGTCTCAGAAATCGCATATAAAGTTGGCTATTACAGCTATAGAACACTTTCTAATATTTTCAAACGCTTGGAAAAAATGACACCAACAGAATTTCGGGAATTAAAAGAGAATTATAAATCAAATGGTTTAACGAGACAGTCATTAGAATAGAATCCTTT
>WTKE01000063.1:0-1357 GCA_011524525.1 Bacillus sp. (in: firmicutes)
TTAATTAGCTCACTTTAGATGAATTATTTGCTCCGCCTTCTTCTTGTTGCTTCATCTTATCCCACATTCTGAAGAACGGGAAGTAGATAGCAAGAGCGATAACCACGTTTACAGCCTGCATAACCGCACCTGAGATTTTACCACCAGTTGCTAGGTATCCACCGATAACTGGTGGTGTTGTCCATGGAATTGCAATCCCTGCTGGCTTTGCAACTAAACCTAACTTCATTGAGTAGTACGTTACAATAATTAAAACGATTGGTGTTAAGAAGAATGGTACGATTAGTAATGGGTTCATTACGATTGGCGTACCGAAAATGATTGGTTCGTTGATCATGAATGTTCCAGGACCAGCTGATAATTTACCAAGTGCCTTCATTTGTTGGCTCTTTGCCCAGAAAAGCATGAGCATCGCTAGACCAAATGTAGCACCCGTACCACCGATATTAATAAATACTTCAAAGAATTGTGATGTAAAGATGTTTGGTAATTCTTCCCCTGCACGGAACGCAATTTGGTTTTCTTCTGTCGCCATTAACCATACTGGGCTTAGTACACCAGCAACGATGTTTGTTCCGTGAAGACCTGCTGACCAAAGCATCATAATAAGCATGTAAGCAACAATCGAACCAATTAAGCTTCCACCTAATAATCCAAGTGGCTTACCAAGTACTAATTGAACCACATCATGAATACTGCTGATTCCAAAGTATTCAATGACTAAACGAATTAAGAATATAATGGTAATAACAATAAAACCAGGAACAAGTGCAACAAACGATTTACTTACTGCCGGTGGAACGCTATCTGGCATTTTAATAACGATATTTTTCTTAAGAATGAAGTTATACACTTCTGTTGAGAATAAACCGATTAAGATGGCTACGAAAAGTCCTTTACTTCCCATAAATGCAACTGGAATAGCTCCTCCAACTGCGATTGCTTCTGTTGCCCCATCTGGAGTAAACGGTACATTGAATGGTGTAGCTAGTAAGAACGCACACAGTGAGATAACCCCTGCTGTAATGGCGTCAATGCCATACCGCTCAGCTAGACGATACGCAATACCGAATGCAGCGATTAGACCCATCATGTTAAATGTGGCATCGGTTGGATACATGAGTTTTGCTAACCATTGATCTCCGAACACGCTTGCCATGAACTCAGCGTAACCTGGAATCGGTAGGAAACCTAAGATTAGGAATACAGACCCGATAATAATCATTGGCATTGCTAGGATAATTCCATCTTTTAAAGCACCTAAATGTCTTTGTGCGGCTAATTTACCAGCAAAAGGCATAAATTTTGATTCAAGGAAACCTAAAAACTTATTCATCACGTTTCATTCCCTTCTCTA
>WTKE01000063.1:1457-11586 GCA_011524525.1 Bacillus sp. (in: firmicutes)
TTTGCAGCCGCTTCCATTTTTGTTACTAGTAAACTTGTAGACATACCTGCCGCACAGCATAATAGAATGTTCATCATAAATTCCTCCTAAATGGTTTTAATTGCTTATTAGTAATGAATCAGAGATAAGTTCTTTTATTAAGAAGATGTGTTGTTATCTTCTTGTTGATTTCATATTACAATGAAAGCGATTTCATTAATATCTACCTTTTTTCCGTTTCACAACGGAAAAAATTATTACTGGTAGATTACTAGTTCATTTCCTTATCTTTTCAAAAAGTAAAGATTGTAAATTTGTTTTAAGGTTTGTTTAAGGTTGCCCACCCATAATGTGAATCAAGGAGCTAACATAAAGGAGTTGAAACACGGTGAAGGCAATGACCTTAAATGGTGTTCAAGGGAGATATGAACTAAAGCACGAAATCACCAAAATGGATTGCTACTTATTAAGAAGCAAATTACAACATGTGATGACGGCTGACCCAAATGCGAATAATGACGGAAAATACTTAATCCGAAGTGTCTACTTCGATAATTTTGATAATAAAGTTCTTCAACAAAAGAAGGAAGGCTTTTTCGAACGAGATAAGTTCCGTGTCAGGCTGTATGATCATAACACTAGCTACATTAATCTCGAAAAGAAGAGCAAACGAAACAATATGACATATAAACAAAAATGTCGTATGACGGTTGATGAATATGAAAAGGTAAGAATTGGTGACATCGCTTGGATGGAAAATGATTCACGACCTTTAATGAGAGATTTATATATGCAAATGAATCTTCTGCAGATCAGACCTGTGACCATTGTGGATTATGAGAGAGAGGTTTTTATCTATGAGTATGGGAATGTCCGAGTCACATTCGATAGCTCCGTTAAGACAAGCTTCCGAAACAATGATCTTTTAAATCCAGATGTACCAATGGTGGAAACAACCCCTGGTATTGTCATTTTAGAAGTAAAATACGATGAGTTTTTACCTGATGTCATCAAGCAGTTAGTTCAGCTTCATGACAGACGAAGAGGCACTTATTCAAAATATCAAATCAGCCGTATGTTCGGTTAACAATAATGGAGGAATAGAAAATGGATACAATTAATTTTCAAGATATTTTCAAGTCTAAGTTTTTAGAGCAAACCAGCAGTTTTTCAATCGTCGATTCCTTGATTGGATTGTTTGCATCATTAGCAATAGGATTATTTATTTATTGGGTATATAAAAAGACGTTCACAGGTGTGATCTATTCACATACCTTTAATATCTCACTCATTGTTATGTCAATGGCCACTTCATTAGTTATTATCGGTATCTCATCTAATGTATTATTATCACTTGGTATGGTTGGTGCATTATCGATTGTTCGTTTCCGTACACCGATTAAAGACCCAATTGACATCGTCTACTTGTTCTGGGCTATTATTGTAGGTATTCTTAGTGGAGCTGGCTTTGTGCCACTTGCTGTTCTTGGTTCACTACTCATTGGAGCCATTCTTATTTTCTTTGGAAATCGTATTAAAGTGGAAAATCCATATTTATTAGTCGTACGATACAATGGCCACTCGATTGAAAAGTCACTAGAGCATGTGGTATCTGAGAACTCGAAAAAGCATACGATTAAATCAAAGTCAGTAATGCCTGGTAATGAGTATGAAGTCACTTATGAAATCCGAGTAAGGGACAATGACATGAACTTCATCAACAATATTTCCGAAATGGATGGAGTAAGATCGGCTATTATGCTAAGTTACGATGGGAATTTTACAGCTTAACTGAAATGCGAAAGCGCCTTGTCCAGCTCCTCGGGACAACACCTTAATTACAATATCTCTTAACTTTGAAAAAAGGAGATTGCCCTTCCCCCCGGCAATCTCCTTTTATATGTCTTAACGGTTGTAATCCATTACATATAGGTATGGAATGCGAATATCACCTGCAGCTGAGCTTACGTTCAAGTAGCCGCTAACGAAGTTTGGTGTACCTGCTTGTCCACCTGTATGAGTACCACGATTCACCACTTCTACTGTAATCTCTTTACTTCCTTGAGCAGGGATCGTTACTTCCATATCAGTCACTTTTACATTTTCATCATCACTAATGGTATAGGCTAACTCCTCATTAGTTGGGTTTGTTAACGTAACATTCATCTTATACTGTTGGTTTCCTACCGGGCGAACTAATCCAAAGCTTAAAGAGGACGGGTAGGCTAGCGCTGATGGATTCATTGCTTTATTTAGGTCAATAAGACCTGCTCCCACTTTTAATGGGTCAGAAACATCTGTATCAGGTAAAACACTTCCATCTACATCGTTTGCTGTTCCCATTAAGGCCGCTTTCACTTCAGCTGGTCCCCAGCCTAAATCATTTTTCTTGCTATAAGCCAATAATACAGCGGCTGAACCTGCTACATGTGGAGAGGCCATCGATGTACCTTGATAAAGTTCATAACCTCCACCAACGACAGAAGAGTAAATATTTACCCCTGGAGCTGCTACATCAGGCTTAAGCGTATAGTTTGGTGTTGGTCCCCATGAGCTAAAGTTTGCTAACAGATTTGGAATTGTGCTCACCTTCTCTAAGTCACTATTGATGGTAACGGTACGATCTCCATTCCAGCTTACTAGTTGTTTACCTGCTTCGTTTCCAATCATTACGGCAGGAACTAATGCCCCATCTGACGACATTGGTGTTGGTTCAGCAATTCCATCCAGCTGATAAATAATTACCCCTACTGCACCGGCTGCAGCTGCGTTATTTATTTTTGTAGTAAATGTACAAGAACCGCGTTGAATTAATGCAATTTTACCTTCTAAAGGCTTACCAGATATAGCCTTACATGCCAATTTATCTCCTTCAACCACATCACCCCAGACCGCATACTCACCTGTTAAAGGTTGTTTTACCTCTCCACCTTGTGTACCTGTTGTCGCAATGGTCGGTTCTGTAAATGCCGCTGATTCTAATGTCATCGCATAGGTTCGACTATTTGTGGTTGCAGCTACTGTGATCACTTTCTCTGCTGTTCCAGGAGATCCAACCGTATAGTTTCCTGGTCCTTCGTTTCCAGCAGAAATGGCTACAACTACTCCTGCATCTACTGCGGAATTTACGGTCATATCTAGTAGGTCTGCACCTTTATGTGGTGTTCCCCCTAAACTTAGGTTAAGAACGTCCATGCCATCCTCAACTGCTTCTTCAACGGCTTTAGCAATAAATAAGCTTTTTGCATTTGCGATATCTCCTGGGAAAACATTATAGTTCCCTAGATACGCCCCAGGTGCCACTCCACTCAATGTTTTATCATCTAAATCCGTTTCTGTACCTGCCTTTCCAGCAACCGTACCTGCTACATGCGTACCATGGCTATCGACTGCTTCTGCACTTAGCTTTGGATTCTGGCTATATACTTTTGCAACAATTACTTTAGGAGTGGTTAAACTTGTATCCCCTTTAGGAAATTCTTCTGGAAACGCCATCCCTTCATTCGGCTCAAGAAATTCATGTGTTTGATCAATTCCTGAATCAATGATACCGACCTTCATTCCTTTCCCTGCATTGGCTTGTCCACCAACAGACTCCCAAATCGCTTCTGCACCGATTAACGCCGTGCTTTCACTCATCGCTTTTTGATAGGTTGCACTATACCCGCTTTTAACAGCTCCAGGTCCACGGCTAACGTCCTTTAACGATGCTCCGTTCAACTTTAAACCAACCCCATTAAAGGTAACATCATACTCTGATACAACTTCTACCTGAGGGAACTGCTTAGCTAACCATTTGATATAATTCGTACGCTGAGCTTCTAAACGACTTCCATATTTCTTTGCCGCTTGAGACTGTAAATCTACTTTTTTCCCCTGTGATGGTTTTGTCTTTCCATATCCCGCAATTGTTCCCTCATAGGAAGCAATTGGTGCATCTCCAAACTGAATAAAAGCATACTCATTGTCTACCGTAATAGAAGATTGCCCATCATCATTTTTCACTATCGCTTGAATCGGGACGGCTGCTGTAAAAATTAATAGAGAAATTAAGAGAACTCCAAAAATACTTTTTATGCTCCTTGCTATCTTCAACAAGTATTCCTCCCTTAAACTTTTTTCCTTTCTAGTAAAAACTACTAGAATTTACGCGTACTAGTTTAATTTCTAGGAATGAAAACTTTCTCCTTTGACTAGTTTTGTCTTATGACTAAAATGATTTTGCTGAATTAGCACCTTTTCTGTAGAAAAAATGGGAATTCATGTATTTATTGATATATATGCTCGAACATTATAGAATACAAGAAAAGAAAATTAGTAGGAGGAATCAACATGATACAACGTACTGTATTATTAAAGTTCGCTGACACAACAACACAGGAACAAATGGAAGAAGTCATCAAACGATTTAAAGCATTGGAAAAAGTAATCACTGGAGTAGTTGAAATTCAAGCTGCCTTCAATCTCTCTGAAAAAAGTAAGGAATACCAGGTGATTCTCATGGTTCGCTTTGAAAATGTGGCTGCCGTTGAAGCTTATACCATAAATGAACAGCACCAAGAAGTTGCTGCCTTCATTCGCGAGGTTGGAAGACTTGATAGCATCGGTGTAGATATTGAGATTTAAAAGTTTATGCCCCACAATAGGAATTGTGGGGTTTTTTATAAATACTGAAATGAGGTGTTTTTATGAAAATTGGAATCATTGGATTAGGAGATATTGCAAAGAAAGCATATTTACCGGTACTTTCTGAAAAAGAGGGGATAAAGCTTGTCCTATGTACAAGAAATGAAGAGACACTTAATCAACTTTCTAACAAATACCGAATTCAAGAAACGGTGAAGAACATCGATGAGTTACTTTCAAAAAATATCGATGCAGCCATCGTAAGTACTGCGACTGAGGGTCATTTTGAAATAGCAGAAAAGCTACTTCAAAATGGAATTCATACATACATCGATAAGCCCATATCCATGAACTTTCAAGAAACCGAGAGAATTGTCTCTCTAGCTAAAGACAAAGGGAAAGTTGCCATGGTTGGTTTTAACAGACGATTTATCCCTCGTGTGAGAGAGCTAAAGGAACATGGAAAACCACAACTTATTACCATGCAAAAAAATCGCTTTGCAGCACCTGATTACGTACGAAGATTTGTGGTAGAGGATTTTATCCATGTCGTTGATACGCTGCGGTTCCTTATGGATACTGAAGTTAAAGATGTAAAGGTTGAGTATATAAAAAATGGAGACATGTTGGATCAGCTCGTTATCCAACTACTTGGCGATGGTTGTATAGCCATTGGAATGATGAATCGCAACGGTGGTGTAACAGAAGAGATCATTGAATATATGTCTGGGCATCAGAAATTTGTCGTGAACAGCCTAGTGGAAACAACGAGATATCATAATAAAGAAGTTAGCCTAACAAAATTCGGGGACTGGGAGCCGACGTTATATAAGCGTGGTTTTTACCAACTAATGGACCATTTTATTGAATGTGTTCAAACCAGTACCACCCCAGACCCATCCATCGATGACTCTCTCATCACTCATGAGATATGTGAGAGAATTGTTAAACATATAAATCCTGAAGCGTAACATAAACAAAGCAAGAGAACCATCCATATTGGCCTCTTGCTTTGTTTTTTTGTTTTCCTAGTTATCTAATCTTCTGAAATACTCAAATATCTTTTGTTTCCCCTTTTGACTTTCCATATTGCCAAATTAAACTAAGATGTCTTGTCCTTAATCGGGTAACGAGCAATAGTAAAATAAACGGAGATTTTCCGGGTAAATTCAAAATGGAGCTCATTTCGGGATAAATAAGGGGACGTTTTCCGGTTATACAAAGGAAAATCCCCCTTTTTCGACTTTTTCAAGGCAATAGGCGGAATCTCTCCGTCTATTAAGCCCTTTTATATAATAATTACTAATTTAAGCGGAATTTCTCCGTCTATTTTTCAGCACATGTGATCCCCAATCAATAGTGCTCATAGTAATGATGTCAGTTTTATATCAAGTTAATCTAATTACGTAAAAACGTTAGTAAACAAAGAAAAGGCGTATGCTAATTTCATACGTCCTTTCATTAGAAAACAGAACCCTTCTATAAAACTAGAAGGGTTCTTCTTATATATGATTTCGTCTCGCAAAGTCGACGAATCGGAATTTATCCGGTCTATGCCTGGATTCGGTGTACTGAAACAAACTTGCGTCATCCAAATACACATAATTTTTGATGATAACAATATTATGATAACCGTCTAAATCCAATAGCTTCCGATCTTCCTCTGTCGGTTCTTCCACGATAATTTCCTTTTTGGCAAAGCTGATACTTAGCTGTAGTTCATTCTCAAGATAGTCGTATATCGAGTGTTCACAAATTTCTCTTGTTAACATAGGAACGAATTTTTTATTCAGATAATCCTTATCAAGGATAACCTTTTCCCCACCCATTTCTCTCACGCGAAACACTTGCCAGACATGGTCCTTACTAGACAAGTTTAACTGCTTCATGATGAATGGATCAGGTTTCATCAACGACAATTCGTGAACGATGGTGACCGGCTTTTGCCCCATTTTATCAGCTAGTTCTTTAAAACTGACTAGTCCTGAGACAGGAAAATCAACTTTTGTACTTTTAATGACAATCGAGCCCTTTCCCCTCACCTTTTGTATATACCCATTTTGTGAAAGTAGGTTTAGTGCCTTTCGAATCGTTTCTCTCGATGTATTGTAACGGTCCTTTAACTCATGCTCAGAGGGCAAAAGTGTATTAGGGGCAATTTGTCCCGCTTCTATTTGCTGTACAATATCGTTATGGATCGTTAAATACTTATTTGTCATGTTAAAAACTCCAGTTTACTTTTTTAAATAGTACACTACAGACTCATACGGTCTTAGTTTCATTTGCTTCATATCTTCTGATGAGTCAGCATAGTTGGATAATAAAATTGTGCTAGTTACACCTTCTGTATCCAATTGCTCAGGTAATTGAAACTCTACTTCTTTGGAATAAAAATTATTCACGACTAGTAATTTCTCATCACCATTATCTCGTATATAAGCAAAAATAGCATCATGATTAGCTAAAATCAACTCATAATTTCCGTCTGTCACGATATCGTACTCTTTTCTTAACTGGATAAGCTTTTGATAATGATAGAAAATCGAATCTTCGTCGGCCATTGCTTTTTCTGCATTGATCTCTTTGTAGTTTGCTGCTGGTTGAATCCATGGAGTACCCGAAGTAAAGCCAGCATTTTCCTCATCACTCCATTGAACGGGTGTTCTCGAATTATCGCGTGACTTTTGCCTAAGGATATCGAGAATTTCCTGTTCGGTCTTGCCTTTTCCTTTGAGAATCTCAAAGATGTTTAAGGACTCCAAATCACGATAATCATTAATAGAAGTGAAATTTGGGTTGGTCATTCCAAACTCTTCTCCCTGATAAATATAAGGAGTACCCTGCATCATATGAATGACTGTCGCAAGCATCTTGGCTGACTCCTTATGATATTCCTTGTCATTTCCAAAGCGCGACACAACCCTTGGCTGATCATGGTTACACCAGAATAAGGCATTCCAACCACCACCCTTATTCATTTCCACTTGCCAATCAGATAAGATTTGCTTCAGTTTATGGAAATCAAAGTCCGCCTTTGTCCACTTCTCTCCATTTGGATAATCAACCTTTAAATGATGGAAACTGAAGGTCATATCCAACTCTTTTCTCTCTGGATTTGTATATTTAATACAGTTATCAATGGAAGTAGAGGACATTTCTCCAACGGTCATAATGTCATAGTGAGAAAATACCTCTTGATTCATTTCATGTAGGTACTCATGAATCTTCGGACCATCTGTATAGAATTTACGACCATCGCCAAGACCAGTTGACCCATCATCATCTAAGAAGCGCTGATCCTTAGAGAGCAAATTCACCACGTCTAAACGGAAGCCGTCCACCCCTTTATCTAGCCAAAATTTCATCATATCGTAAACTTCTCGACGAACCGGTTCATGCTCCCAATTCAAGTCCGCTTGAGTCACATCAAACAAGTGTAAATAATACTGATCGGTTTGTTCGTCATATTGCCACGCATTTCCGCCGAACTTTGACTCCCAGTTGGTCGGAGCTCCACCATTTTTTGCATCTTTCCAAATATAAAACTCACGGTACGGATTGTCTTTTGAAGATTTAGATTCAATAAACCATTGATGCTCCGTTGACGTATGATTAACAACAATATCCATAATGATTTTAATCCCATATTTATGGGCTTCTTTTAATAAAGAATCAAAGTCCTCCATTGTTCCGTATGGCTCATAGATACGAAAATAATCACTGATATCATACCCATTGTCACGCTGCGGAGACTCATATATAGGTGTTAACCAAACAACATCCACACCCAGAGTTGCTAAGTAATTTAATTTTTCAATAATCCCTTTAATATCTCCTACACCATTTCCCGTCGTATCATTAAAACTTTTTGGATAAATTTGATATACGACTGCTTTTTTCCACCAAGGTTGAGTCATCTTTGTCGCACCAGCCCTTATTTAATAGTAAAAGAGGAACAAGTAAATGTTCCTCTCGACATTATTTTCTTTTAAAAGATACTTTTCCAATATTCATCTTAGCAAATACAACCGTTAAGAAGAACGGTACAACGATCGCAACAACCATTGCAATGGCGAATGTTAGCATATGTTGTGGTTGGATGGAAAGAATTCCAGGAAGACCACCCACACCAATGGAGTTCGCCATTACATTGCTTCCTACTGAGATAACAGCTGCTACCAATGATCCAATCATTGCAGCTAGGAATGGGAAGCCGTATTTCAGGTTAATACCAAACATTGCTGGCTCTGTTACACCAAGATAACAAGAAATCGCTGCAGGAATTGACACTTGCTTTTCTTCTTCGTTCTTTCTGTTAATATAAATCATCGCTAAAACAGCAGAACCTTGAGCAATATTTGATAAAGCGATCATTGGCCAAAGGTTTGTTCCACCAAGCTCGCTCATTAACTGTAAATCAATAGCATTTGTCATATGGTGTAAACCTGTAATAACAAGTGGTGCATAAGCAAATCCAAATACAGCTGCAAATAACCAGCCCACTGCAGAAGTTAAACCAGAGTATACAACGTCAGAGATGAAAGAACCAATTGCCCAACCTAATGGTCCAAGTACGGTATGTGCAATTAATACCGTTGGTACTAGGGCAAAGAATGGCACAACAATCATGCTAATTGCATTTGGAACGACCTTACGTAATTTTAGTTCAAGGAATGAAAGAACTAAACCTGCTAAAATTGCTGGTATCACCTGTGCTTGGTAACCAATCATATCTATTTTTGCGAAACCAAAATCCCAGAATGGTACTTCAGTCGCACCTGCCACACCATATGCATTTAATAGCTGTGGTGAAACAAGCGTAATCCCTAATACAATCCCTAAAATCGGAGTTGCCCCCATCTTTCTAGCAACGGCCCATGTAATTCCTACTGGTAAGAAGTGGAATATCGCTTCCCCAATTAACCATAAAAATGCATGAGTACCAGCCCAAAATTGAGAAATCTCAATCAATGACTTCGTTCCATCTTCAAACATTTTGATGTCACCGATTACATTTCGGAAACCAAGAATAAGACCTCCAACAACGATGGCTGGAATTAATGGAGTAAAGATATCTGCCAGGTGAGCAATCATACGTTGAAGCCAGTTCATATTCTGCTTCGCTGCTTGTTTGGCATCTTCCTTAGAGGTATCGCTTACACCTGCTATTTTAATAAATTCATTATAGAAGGACGATACTTCATTCCCAATAATCACTTGGAATTGTCCCGCTTGTGTAAAGGTTCCTTTTACAAGCTTAATGGACTCAATCTTATCTATATCTGCCTTTTTTGGATCTTTTAAAACAAATCGCATTCTTGTCACACAGTGGGTAACAACAGAAATATTATCGCTACCACCGATATGTTCAAGTAAGTCTTTTGCCGGTTGAGTATAATTACTCATTCGTCATTCCTCCTTGGTAGAAAATTACCAAATAATTTTATTATGAAACAAATAAGGAAAATAAATTCGCTTACATTTTGGACAACTTGTATATACATGTTTTGTTTACGTTTTCATT
>WTKE01000018.1:0-17544 GCA_011524525.1 Bacillus sp. (in: firmicutes)
ATTACTATATCATCTTGATTCGCAGAAGTCAACTTCTGTTTTAAAAATATTTTTTCAAGAGGCTTCAACATCTGAAGCCAAGGATTATATATTACATAATTCTTTTATAAAAAACAAGAGGCTTATCTTATATTTGTACAACTAAAATAATAAACAGCGAATGTTGTCCAATATTAAAGCAAGGCAAGAATGCCCTGCTTGTTATTTGACTATTACTTTTCCAACCATACCTTCCTTGACATGGTACCTGCATATTAGTTCATATGTACCGGAATTTTTCGGATTTAAAGTAATTGTTTTTTCTTTTCCAGGCTGAACTTCAGCGTCAATTCCGAGCTTTTCCACTGTAAAGGTATGCTCTTTCTTACCTTTGTTTTTCAATATCAACGTTGTCGTTTTTCCACTGGGAATAGTAATGGTACTCGGATTAAAGTAATCATCGTTTAACTCGACCTCAATCGCTTTCTCCATTTCCATCGGTTGTGCCATGGCGCCGACTCCAGCAAACACACCGAATGGGGTTGTCATAACCAAAATCAATGAAAGCAAAACGACCAATCCTATTAACCGCTTTTTCACAGATAATCCCTCCTTTCCTAAGAGATATTTTGTTCTAAAACACAAAAGATTATCACTTAATATAAGGTTCCAAGGTCCTTTTAATAGAATCTTTTTCATTTCGTTATGTAATAAATTGTCCATATTTAATTAAGTCAATCACCTTACAATACTATATAATATTATAGAACAAGTGTTCTTAAAGGAGAGGGAGTAATTGAAGGAATGGGAAGCTTCGTATTTGGCTGGAATTATTGATGGTGAAGGTTCTATAACATTAACAAGAATGCATAAAGGGGAATTTAGGAGACCTTGTATTTCGATCTCCTCTACTGATAAAGAATTATTAATTTACATTAAAAGCTTAACAGATGGAGTAATAAACAATAAAAAAAATTACAATCCTGCAAGGCATAAAGATTCCTACACATTAACTATTAAAAAAAAAGAAAAGGTGTTTGAAGTATTAGAAAAAATACATCCTTATTTAAGGATTAGTAAAAAACGAGCACGCGCCCTTTGGATTCTTAAATATTATGAAAATGTTAGTCCACGGAACGGGAAATATTCATCTACATTATTAAAACAAAAACATCAATTTGAAGAGGCTTTTTTAAAGTTATAGCTTTTTAGACAAAATAAAAACCACCAAATATGTATTTGGTGGAGACGGTGGGACGTGCTATTCCATTCTTTCGAGATGGCACTGACTATATCTTGAACCTGTTAGTTACAGGTTCTTCGGCGTATTATGCAGATCGTAGTTTTACTTGCTTCACAAGCAGGATGCTGCATCCTAGTACTACCATATTGGCAGCCTATAAGTCGATACACGGCTGTTGAATTGCTTCACATACCGCTCGGCATTGCCTTATCGCCACGAGTGCGACTTAGGTTTCACCGATAAAGCCGAATTTTCACTTGTATGTTACCACACAAGGCGACTATGAACTAATCGAACCCACGTCCAAAGATATCGCCACTTAAGCGTCTACGAGTGTAGTCGACATATTCGTATTTCGCTGAACCATCTGCCTATCGACAGGCGCCCGGTCAGCTAGTCTGGTTGTTCTCTTCCTTCACCCTCAGACGGTGGGATCCGGCGTAGTCCACTTAAAGTGAGTCCCTTACCCTACCACATGGACGATGGAGGGAGGAACAGCTACGCGCTATTAAGCAGCGAAAGCTAAGTTGTTGTTTGTTTTGCCAGTTATAGGCTTTGACGTTTTAACGAGGCCGATCCCCTCGACTCGCAACCTAAGCTCGAACTACCCCTGTCGAATCCGTAACGTCCCCTCAAGTTAAAGGTGCGCTATTGGTATTTCACGCTAGCGTACGTTAGGAAAGTCTGAAGGTAAGCTTCAGAGCTAAGATTATGTTTGTCAGTTACCCGACATAAGTTATTATAGCATACTTCTTCACGAATTCAATTGTAAGTTTTTGTAAGAAACTTATTTTTGTCTTTCTCGGAAAGCTCGTTCGATATCACGCTTAGCTTCCTTCTTCTTCAGGTCTTCACGCTTATCGTAGTTCTTCTTCCCTTTTCCAAGACCGATTAAAATCTTTGCATAGCCGTTTTTTAAATATACTTTCAAAGGAACTAGCGCGTAACCCGCTTCTTTTGTTTCGCCTAATAGTTTATCAATTTCTCTCTTATGAAGCAATAACTTACGTTGGCGAAGAGGGTCATGGTTGTAGCGATTTCCTTGCTCGTATGGGCTGATATGGGCATTTAATAGATAGATTTCTCCGTTTTGAATTCTGGCATACGAATCTTTTAGGTTTATACGGCCATTTCGAATCGACTTAATTTCCGTTCCTTGGAGAACCATTCCTGCCTCATATGTTTCTTCAATAAAGTAGTCGTGGTTTGCCTTTTTATTTTGGGCAACGACCTTCCCCATTCCTTTTGGCACGATATTCTCCTCCTTTCGTGCTCGTCTGTTTCTCTATTGTAG
Organism: Bacillus sp. (in: firmicutes); assembly: GCA_011524525.1. Classification (GTDB taxonomy): domain Bacteria; phylum Bacillota; class Bacilli; order Bacillales; family Cytobacillaceae; genus Robertmurraya_A. The sequence continues at coordinate 2,517 of WTKE01000018.1, forward strand.
CAAAATTCCCCAATAGAGGGAAGAAGAGAGCCATTCTGAATGGCTCTCTCTGTAGGTTTACCGTTTTTTCTTACGTTTCGCTTTAGGTGCGTTTTCAAAATGCTTCTTTTTCTTACGGGCAGAGCCAGGACCAGAACCTGATCCACCACGCGGCTTTGAGCCACCTGTTCCGCCCTTTGCGTCCCCAGTACCTGCTTTTCTGCGAGGCTTTTTCTCGGTACTACCTGTTTTGAATACCCTTGGTGTACGATCGCGATCGACTGGACGAGCTCCCTTCATACCAACGACTTCAAAGTCGATGGAACGCTCGTCTTTATCAACCTTTACGACACGTACAGTAATTTCGTCTCCAATTCGGTAGACCTTTCCAGTACGTTCACCGATCATCGCATAGTGACGGTCATCAAAGCGATAATAATCGTCCGTCATATAGCTAACGTGAACCAAACCTTCAATCGTATTCGGCAGCTCAACAAACATTCCAAAGTTTGTCACCGAACTAATCATGCCATCGTATTCCTCACCGATTTTATCCATCATATATTCCGCTTTTTTCAACTCATCCGTCTCACGCTCGGCATCAACCGCACGACGTTCCATCTTAGATGTATGTTCTGCAATGTCTGGTAAGCGCGCATCCCATTTTTCACGCGTTGCTTGATCCAGCTTGCTCTCAATGAGGTACGTTCGAATGAGACGGTGAACGATTAAGTCTGGGTAACGACGGATTGGTGACGTAAAGTGTGTATAGAACTCCGTTGATAACCCAAAGTGACCAAGACTTTCTGGATCGTACTTCGCCTGCTGCATCGAGCGGAGCATGACGGTTGAAACAACCATCTCTTCCGGCTTCCCTTGTACCTCTTCAATGATTTCCTGAAGCGCACGAGGGTGAACTGAATTCGCTGTTCCTTTCACGATATAGCCGAAGTTTGTGATAAACTCGAAAAACTTACGCAGTTTATCTTCCTTTGGATCTTCGTGGATACGATAGATAAATGGCACATCTAGCCAGTGGAAATGCTCAGCAATTGTCTCGTTTGCCGCAAGCATGAATTCTTCTATAAGCCTTTCCGCAACAGAGCGCTCACGAATGACCACATCCGTTGGTTTGCCATCCTCTTCAACAAGAACCTTTGCTTCTTTAAAGTCAAAGTCAATGGCTCCTCGAGTCATCCTCTTATTACGTAGGATAGCTGCCAGCTCTTCCATCATCTCGAACATTGGGATGAGTGGCTCATAACGCTTCAAGAGTTCCTCGTCTTTGTCGGTTAAGATTTTATTCACATCACTATAGGTCATACGTTCTTTTGTTTTGATTACACTTTGGAAAATCTCGTGATTCACGACTTCTCCCGTCGATGTAATCTCCATTTCACAAGAAAGTGTCAGACGGTTAACCTGTGGGTTCAAAGAGCAAATTCCGTTTGATAGACGGTGTGGAATCATCGGTATTACTCGGTCCACTAAGTATACACTCGTCCCTCTATCTGCTGCTTCACGGTCAATTGGAGACTCCTCTGTTACATAATGTGATACGTCAGCGATATGTACACCCAGCTTGTAATTTCCATTAGGTAGCTTTGTAACCGTTACAGCATCATCCAAATCTTTTGCATCGGCACCGTCAATGGTAACGATATCTTGGTCTCGAAGATCACGGCGACCAACTAGATCCTTTTCATCAATTTCATCGGGTGTCTCATTTGCTTGCTTGATCGCTTCTTCTGGAAATGGTCCTGGAAGTCCATGCTTATGAATGACTGAAAGAATATCAACCCCTGGATCATTTTTATGACCAAGAATTTCAATCACTTCACCCTCTGCACTTTTTCTTCCTTCTGGATACATCGTGAGATGCACAACAACCTTATGTCCTTCCACTGCTCCTTTTGCAGCAGCTTTAGGAATAAAAATATCACTCGTAAACTTTTTATCATCTGGAATCACAAAGCCAAAATGCTTGCTTTCTGTATAGGTTCCAACCACTTGCTGAATCCCACGCTCAAGAATTCTTACAATCGTTCCTTCTCGTCGCTGGCCAGATGTTTCTGAGTTTACACGCGCTAATACGGTATCACCGTGCATCGCATTGTTTGTTTCATTTGGTGGGATAAAAATATCATCCATTCCTGGTTCTTCAGGAATAACAAATGCAAATCCCTTCGAGTGACCTGTTAATTTTCCTCTTATCAGGTTCATTTTGTCTGGCAGGCCGTAACGATTGCTTCTTGTTCGGACCACAAGTCCCTTTTCTTCCATATGAACAAGTGCTTTAACGAAATCTTTAAAATCACCAGAGTCCTGGATCCCAAATGCTTCTTCCAGCTCCTGTACGGTTAGAGGCTTGTAGGCTTCATCCTTCATATAATGAAGAAGTTTATCGACGTGTTGTTTAATACTTTCGTCCATAGTAAACCCTCCTTTTCATTTATTCTTCCCAATTTAAACTTTCTAAAAACTGAAAAACGTCCTCGTGTAACTGTTCCTTTTCTTTATCTAGTGTGATAACGTGTCCAGATTCCTCGTACCATTTAATCGATTTTTCATCAGATTCAATACCATTGTAAATAATATTCGCACTATCTGTATTGATCATATGATCATGGCGTGCTTGAACAACAAAGGTTGGAGCGTATATATGATCAACATGATCACGAACATCAGCAATTAGGTTTTGCAGTGCCTTCAACGTGTTCATTGGCGTCTTTTTAAAGTCATCCATCTCTGCTTCGACTTGCTCGGCTGATTTTCCTTCACGTTTTTTGAATTCCCGAGCGTAATCAAGTATTCCCTCATACATCACTTCTTCACTTTTTATGTACATCGGGGCACACATTGGAACAATTCCCTTAATAGGTACAGTGTAACCCAATTTCAGTGAAAATACGCCACCTAGAGAGAGTCCGGCCACGGCAATCTCCTTGTGTCCCTTATTTTTCAGATATTCATACGCCTCTGTCACATCCTGCCACCAGTCTTCTGGCCCTGTATGGACAAGTTCTTCCGGTGGAACACCATGTCCTTTATAGTGCGGGGCATGACAGGTATAGCCTCTTTTTTCTAAAAAGCGACCTAGCATTCGAACGTCAGCACTGTTACCCGTAAAACCGTGTAGAAGAAGTACCGCTCGTGGTCCCCCTTCAAACGTAAATGGCTTTGGCATAGCAATTTTCATATGTAAAACTCCTTTAAACTGTTCGTATCTATTTAGTTATTGTAATCATAGTTTGCAACGACAATCCAATGATATGTTTGAACTTCTCACAACACCACAAAAAAACCTGACCCCGAAAGTGGCCAGGTTTGTAGACTCTTATATAACGTACGCTAGTAAAATCGTTAAGATAAAGAAGCATACCGACAAAACGATTGTCGCACGGTGGAGGTATAGGTCAAGTCCACGTGCCTTTTGCTTCCCGAATAACTGTTCCGCTCCACCCGAGATAGCACCAGAAAGACCTGTACTTTTTCCAGACTGAAGAAGCACAACCACAATCAAAGCGATCGAAACGACCACAAGTAATACAGTAACTAATGTTTCCATAAAAAGTCCACCTCCTAAAACGCACATTGCAGTAGTTTAAATGTACCATAACACAACTTTATAAACAATAGTTTTCCTTTCGGGAGGAAGTGAGAGGGTGGTGGGAGAAATGGTAGAGGAGATATTTTTAAAGGAGTGGTGTTATTGTTTGATAAGGATTTTGAGATGCCTTTAGCCATTCAAAAGTTACTGTCATTGGAAAAACGGTTAAATGCAGGTCACTGCGTGAAACCTGAAGTGACGAGTGAATTAGCTCGAAGACTTGCTGGACATAAAGGTGAGCATCCCTCTTGTATTATCTTCAACAACTCCCCGAGAAAGAATACTTTATTTTCCACAACCTACGACTTCTATCCGCGACTTTTCATCTCCTAACCGCGAGTACCTAATAAAAAACCGCATCCCCTCTTCGGGCTGCGGTCTACCTATACTTGAGCATTCATTTCTAACAACAATTTTTTATGAGTTTTCAAACCTGCAACGTGAGCTACAACCAACACTATAATTATAAGTCCAATCGTAACGAAGAGCTGAGGTACCATCTTACCAAGAAATACGGCTTGATAAAAGAACCCACCGCAACACCCTCCAAGAATTGGCCCTATGACTGGAACCCAAGCATATTTCCAATTTGATTGCCCCTTTCCTGGAATCGGTAACAGAAAATGGACAATTCTTGGTCCTAGATCACGGGCAGGATTCATGGCGGATCCAGTTGTTCCACCAAAAGCTAAACCTAATGTAATAATTAAAAAGCCCACCATAATGGGTTGGAGACCCTTTGTAAATTCGGTAGCTCCTATAGAGAACAAGCTAAGCACCAAAACGAAGGTGGCAAAAATCTCGCTTAATACATTGGCGAACGGATGTGGAATGGCTGGTCCTGTAACAAATATACCTAGCTTTACATTTGCGTCTTCTGTTTCCTGCCAGTGAGGTAAATAATGCAAAAATACCGCTACCGCCCCAATCATCGCTCCGATAAACTGAGCCACAATATAAGCCGGGACAAGACTCCAGGAGAATGATCCTGTAAAAGCAAAAGCCAATGTGACAGCTGGATTTAAATGCGCTCCACTATATTTTCCAACCGTAAAGACCGCTAACGCTACAGCAAATCCCCAAGCAAATTGAATGGAAAGCCATCCAGGATTATAACTAAATGATTTTTTCAATGAAGCTCCCGCGCACACACTACATCCTATAAAAATTAAAATAGCCGTACCCACTATTTCCCCAATAAAAGCGGTCATATATCTAACACCTCATAAAAGTAAATATAAAACAATAAGCTTGTATAGTTTTAATTTACTACAATAACAATAGGGTCTACAGATGTTCTTTTTCCTCATAATAACGGAAAAAATATTCGGCTCCAAAAACACAAAAAAGGAGCGACACTAGGCCGCCCCGTAACTCAAATTACTTCTTCAAGTTATAAAGTGATTTCATTCCATCGTATACAGCTAATTCGCCAAGCTCGTCTTCGATGCGAAGAAGTTGGTTGTACTTCGCGATACGGTCTGTACGGCTCATAGAACCAGTTTTGATTTGACCAGCGTTTGTTGCAACTGCGATGTCAGCGATTGTAGCATCTTCAGTTTCACCAGAACGGTGAGAAACAACAGCTGTGTAACCAGCGCGCTTCGCCATTTCGATTGCTTCGAAAGTTTCTGTAAGTGTACCGATTTGGTTTACTTTGATTAGGATTGAGTTAGCAATTCCTTTTTCGATACCTTCAGCAAGCTTCTTTGTGTTTGTAACGAATAGGTCGTCACCAACTAATTGAACGCGGTCACCGATGCGCTCAGTTAATAGCTTGTGGCCTTCCCAGTCGTTTTCGTCTAAACCATCTTCGATTGAGATGATTGGGAATTCATTTACTAATTCCTCATAGAAGTTAACCATTGCTTCAGAAGATAATCCAGTGCGGCCTTCTCCAGCTAGGTCATATTGCTTTGTTTCTTTATTGAAGAACTCAGAAGACGCAACGTCCATACCTAAGAAAATGTCTTTTCCAGGCTCGTAACCAGCGTTCTTGATTGCTTCCATGATAACTTGTAGAGCTTCACGGTTAGAACCAAGGTTTGGAGCGAATCCACCTTCGTCACCAACTGCTGTGTTAAGACCTTTGTCAGAAAGAACTTTCTTTAATGAATGGAAAATTTCAGCACCCATACGGATTGCTTCTTTGAAAGTAGGAGCTCCTACTGGTAAAATCATGAACTCTTGGAAGTCAACGTTGTTGTCAGCATGAGATCCACCGTTGATGATGTTCATCATTGGAGTTGGAAGTTGCTTCGCATTGAATCCACCAAGGTAACGGTATAATGGAAGACCAACAAATTCAGCAGCAGCGTGCGCAACAGCCATAGAAACACCTAGGATTGCGTTAGCTCCTAACTTACCTTTGTTTTCAGTTCCGTCTAATTGGATCATTGTACGGTCGATTCCAACTTGGTCAGTTACGTCCATACCGATGATTTCTTCAGCGATGATGTTGTTTACGTTATCTACTGCTTTTTGAACACCTTTTCCAAGGTAACGTGACTTGTCGCCGTCACGTAATTCTACTGCTTCATGCTCACCAGTTGATGCACCAGATGGAACGATTGCGCGTCCGAATGAACCAGACTCAGTGATTACTTCTACTTCTACAGTTGGGTTTCCGCGAGAATCTAATACTTCACGAGCGTATACATGTTGAATATATGGCATAATAAAATCTCTCCTTATTATAGAAAATTTAGGTTTTATATGTAGGTCAATTTCACCTTCCGGCGGCTGGTGTTGCTTTGCAACAAAGGCCTTCTTCAGGTGGAAACTGCCCTAAACTTAGCTACTTCATAAGTGGTCAGTTTCGCCAAAGGCGTAAACTGCCTTTTTACTTTTGAAAAATGGTCAGTAACGCTTGCTTCCGCCATGTGCTAGCAGGTCCGGCTTCATCATGCGAACTTTTTATTTTTTGAATAATGTTTTTCCAGTCATTTCAGCTGGTTGTGCTACGTTTAATAGTTCAAGCATCGTTGGTGCAAGGTCGCCAAGGATTCCGTCTTCACGTAGCTCCACGCCTTCCTTAGTAACGATCACTGGAACGGGGTTAGTGGTGTGAGCAGTCATTGGGTTACCTTCTAAAGTGACTACTTCATCAGCATTCCCATGATCCGCCGTGATTATCGCTGTTCCACCTTTTTTAATGATTAAATCAACGACACGGCCTAGGCACTCGTCCACCGTTTCAATCGCTTTGATTGTAGGTTCTAACATTCCAGAGTGTCCAACCATATCAGGATTCGCATAGTTCAAGATAATCGCATCGAAGTTATCTTCTTCGATTTCTTTTACTAATGCGTCTGTTACTTCGTACGCACTCATTTCTGGTTGCAAATCGTATGTTGCCACCTTAGGTGAGTTGATCAAGATACGCTTTTCACCTGGGAATTCAGCCTCACGCCCACCGCTCATAAAGAACGTTACGTGTGGGTATTTTTCTGTTTCAGCAATACGAAGCTGTGACAGATTGTTTTGTGATAACACTTCACCGAGTGTGTTATCAAGGTTCGTTGGTGCGAAGGCCACATATCCATCAACCGTTTCACTAAAGTGTGTTAAGCACACGAAGTTTAAGTGTTGTGGATGCTTTTCGCCGCGATCAAACGAACGAAAATCTTTATTTGTAAACGTGTTAGAGATTTGGATCGCACGATCTGGACGGAAGTTATAGAAAATAACTGCGTCGTTATCAGAAATCGTTGCAACCGGCTCTCCGTTTTCTTTTTTCAAAACAGAAGGAAGAACGAACTCGTCGAAGATTCCGTTGTTGTAAGAGTCTTCTACAACATCCATAGCGTTTGAGTAGGCAGGGCCTTCTCCGTACACCATTGCACGGTAAGACTTTTCTACACGCTCCCAACGCTTGTCACGGTCCATCGAATAGTAACGACCAGAGATCGTTGCAAACTGACCCACACCGTATTCTTTCATCTTTTCTTCTGTTTGCTTGATAAAGTCACCAGCAGATTGCGGTGCTACGTCGCGACCGTCTAAGAATGCGTGAACGTATACGTTTTTCACACCTTCCTCAGCAGCTAACTTTAGTAGCGCAAATAAGTGCTGAATATGACTGTGAACTCCACCATCAGATAATAATCCGAATAAGTGAAGGTTTGTTCCGTTCTTTTTCACGTGGTTGATTGCATTTAAAAATGTTTCATTACGCTCGAATTCGCCTTCACGAATCGATACGTTCACACGTGTTAAGCTTTGGTAGACAATACGTCCTGCACCGATGTTTAAGTGGCCCACTTCAGAGTTACCCATTTGACCTTCAGGTAATCCTACCGCTTCCCCAGAAGCAGTTAGCTGTGCGTGTGGATAGCTGTTCCAAAAACGATCAAAATTTGGTTTTTTCGATTGTGCAACTGCATTTCCCATTCGCTCGCCGCGTAGTGCAAAGCCGTCAAGGATGATTAACGCAACAGGCGACTTACTCATTCTTACCTGCCTCCAATAATTGTACAAACGAATCAGCTTCTAAGCTTGCTCCACCAACTAAAGCGCCATCGATATCTGGCTGTGCCATGTACTCAGCGATGTTACCTGGTTTTACACTTCCGCCGTATTGAATGCGAACCGCAGCTGCTACTTCGTTAGAGTAGTTGTCTGCAACTACTTGGCGAATATGTGCGCACACTTCGTTTGCATCTTCAGCAGTAGAAGATTTACCTGTTCCAATTGCCCAGATTGGCTCATAAGCGATAACTGTTTGTTTCACTTGCTCATCTGTTAAGCCAACAAGTGCTTTTTTCACTTGATCGCCCACAAGCGCATTTGTTTCACCAGCTTCACGTTGCTCTAAAGTTTCCCCACAGCAAACGATTGGTGTAATACCATGCTTGAATGCAGCAAGAGTTTTCTTGTTTACAGACTCGTCTGTTTCATTAAACATTTCACGACGCTCAGAGTGACCGATGATTACATATTGAACACCAAGATCAGCAAGAGATGGTGCAGAAACTTCACCTGTGAATGCTCCGCTTTCTTCAAAGTGCATGTTTTGAGCACCGATTTTTACTTCTGTTCCTTTTGCTCCGTCCACTAAACGCTCTAAAAATAATGCTGGAGCACAAATGACAGAATCCACTTTTTCAGAAGAAGGAACGATTGACTTTACTTCATTCAAAAAGCTCGTTGCTTCTGAAAGAGTTTTATGCATTTTCCAGTTACCTGCAATAATAGGTTTACGCATGGTTTTCATCCTCTCTAAAAATATTACTTATCGTTTAGCGCCACAACTCCAGGAAGAACTTTACCTTCCATGAACTCAAGAGAAGCTCCGCCACCAGTAGAGATATGGCTCATCTTATCAGCAAGGTTGAATTTTTCAACGGCTGCAGCTGAATCTCCACCACCGATAACAGAATATGTACCTTCAGATGCTGCTAAAGCTTCTGCTACTGCCTTTGTTCCGTTTGCATACGAATCTAATTCGAACACACCCATTGGTCCGTTCCAAATAACAAGCTTAGACTCTTTAATGACATTGCTGTATAGCTCAGCTGTTTTTGGTCCGATATCAAGTGCTTCCCAATCAGCAGGGATTTCATCGATTCCTACTTCTTTCTTGTTTGCACTATCAGAGAAGTCGTCAGCAACGATTGCATCAACTGGCATATAGAACTTAACGCCTTTTTCTTCTGCTTTCTTAATGAAAGAAAGAGCTAAATCCATTTTGTCAGCTTCTAAAAGTGACTTACCAATCTCATGACCTTGAGCTTTAATAAATGTGTAAGCTAAGCCACCACCGATGATTAGGTTGTCTACTTTATCTAAAAGATTGTCGATTACACCAATCTTGTCTTTTACTTTTGCTCCACCGATGATTGCAGTGAATGGTCTTTCAGGATTAGAAAGTGCTTTTCCAAGAACATCAAGTTCTTTTTCCATTAATAGACCAGATACAGCTGGTAAGTGGTGAGCGATTCCTTCTGTTGAAGCATGAGCACGGTGTGCCGCTCCAAATGCATCATTCACGTATACGTCAGCTAGCTCAGCAAATGCTTTTGCTAATTCTGGATCATTCTTTTCTTCCCCAGCATAGAAACGAACGTTTTCTAATAAAAGAACATCGCCTTCAGCCATTTCAGAAACTAAAGCTTTTACGCTATCTCCGTAAGCTTCATCCGCCTTTTTCACATCTTTACCAAGAAGCTCAGATAGACGACCAGCCACTGGAGTTAAGCGCATCTCTTCTACTACAGCACCCTTTGGACGACCAAGATGGCTAGCTAAAATCACTTTTGCACCTTGCTCTGTTAGGTATTGAATAGTTGGAAGCGCTGCACGAATACGAGTTTCGTCCGTAATCTGTCCATCTTTCATAGGTACGTTGAAATCTACGCGGCAAAATACTCTTTTACCTTTTAAATCAATGTCTTTTACGCTTTTCTTGTTCATCGGAAAATCCTCCTATTTAGCATAAGCTTTGAACATTAGAAAAGGAGGGGGATTTGATCCCTCTCCCCTTTTTAAACCTATTTTGCTTCAAAATGGAAAGTGTTAAACCCATAATCCATTATTAGCGCAATTGAAGTTTTTTTCCCTTAAGATTAAAGGCCTTTAGAAGCGATATATTCAGCAAGGTCAACTACGCGGTTAGAGTAACCAGACTCGTTGTCATACCAAGAGATAACTTTCGCCATGTTGCCTTCCATAACCATAGTAGAAAGAGCATCGATTGTAGAAGAAGCTGGGCTACCGTTGTAGTCAGTAGATACTAGTGGCTCTTCAGAGTAGTCAAGGATTCCTTTTAAGTCACCTTCAGATGCTGCTTTAAGTGCTGCGTTGATTTCGTCAACAGTTACATCTTTGTCAAGTTCAACAACTAAGTCTACTAAAGAAACGTTTGGAGTTGGAACACGCATAGCTCCACCGTTTAATTTACCTTTTAATTCAGGTAATACTAGAGATACAGCTTTAGCAGCACCAGTTGAAGTTGGGATGATGTTTTCAGCAGCTGCACGAGCACGACGGTAATCTTTGTGTGGTAAGTCTAAGATTTGTTGGTCGTTTGTGTAAGAGTGAACTGTTGTCATCATACCACGACGAACACCGAAGTTGTCGTTAAGAACTTTAGCAAATGGAGCTAAACAGTTTGTAGTACAAGATGCGTTAGAGATAACGTGGTGGTTAGCTGCATCGTACTTGTCGTCGTTAACACCCATTACGATTGTGATATCTTCATCAGTTGCAGGAGCAGAGATGATTACTTTCTTTGCACCAGCTTCTAAGTGTAATGCTGCGTCAGAACGCTTTGTGAAACGTCCAGTAGATTCTACAACGATATCTACACCAAGATCTCCCCATCCAAGTTGTGCTGGGTCGCGCTCAGCTAGAACTTTTACTTTCTTTCCGCCAACTACTAGGTAGTCACCGTCAACAGTTACGTCTTCGTTAAGCTTTCCGTGAACTGTGTCATATTTTAAAAGGTGAGCAAGTGTGTTTGCATCTGTTAAATCGTTTACTGCTACAACCTCTACGTTAGAGTTTTTTAGTGCTGCGCGGAAAACGTTACGTCCAATTCTACCAAATCCGTTAATACCTAATTTTACTGCCATGATTTGTTTCCTCCTTTAATTGAATAAGGATATTTTTTATTTAAGGGGGTTAGCCCTGTAATAACTGTTTTGCGGCTCCTTCATCCGTAATTAAGACGGTGTTTTTGGGAGCTTGCTTCATATAAGAGCGAATTGCCTTTTCCTTTGAAGCTCCTCCAGCAACGGCGAGCACATGCCCTGTCTTTGCTAGATCATCGAGCTGTAGTCCAACCGTTCTTACTTTGTGAACCACTTCTCCTGCTTCGTTAAAGTAATACCCGAATGCTTCACCAACCGCTTGCCTTTCTTCGATTTTACGTAAGTCCTCTGCGCTTGTTCGCCGGCGTTGGGCCATTGTCATAGCGTCTCCTACTCCGTGTAAAACCATGCTTGCAGATTTGATTAAACCTAGAACTTCTTTAATATGAGGTTCCTTCAACATCATGTGGTACGTTTCACTGCTTACTTGATCAGGGACATAGAGCACCTTATGGCTTGATTTGGTTCTTTCAGCCATTTTGGCACAAATGGTGTTGGCTTGATTTTGAACATCTTCCCCAATTCCCCCGCGTCCCGGTACAAAAAGAAGATCTTTGCCGAGGTCTGGAGTTAGCATCTCTGCTACAGTGGCCATTGTTGTACCACCAGTAACTGCGATGATATTCTTTCCCTGCAATGAATTTTTCATACAAAGAGCACAAGCTCTTCCTAATTCGCTTTTTACCCATGGTGACTCATCACTGTTACCTGCTACAATGATCACTTGCTGAATACCAAGTTTCCTTCGGAGTCTTTCTTCCATTTTGTCGATACCTGATATCTCACGCATAACCGCTTCTAATCCTTCTAGTAATTCCCTTCCATCTTCAGTAAGACTCATTCCTACACTTGATATAGTGATTAAATCTTGTTCTTTTAAGAAGGAAACTGCACTTCTAAGGACTCGTTCTGTTACACCGAGACTGACAGATAAGCTTCGACGACCTACTGGCTCCATGGAACCTATGTACTGTAAAATGTGAAAGCGTTCCTGCATAACAGAGAGCAAATCAGGTAATAATCTTTTTTGGATATCAATGATCGACTGCATATTGATGTCTCCTTCATCCTATATGGACATTATATGTCCCTCATAGACATAATGTGTCCCGCTGAAGGTAAAAAAAATCACCCCTGCTACAAAACTTATTCTAACAGGTGCGATTTCCCTTTTCAACTCATATACGGTGTATTTTTTTTGTAAGCGCTTCGTTTATGAACAATTTGTCTAACTGTCCATATTGAAGCTCCTCTCCGTCCAAAACCACGACAGGAACCATTAATCCATACCGTTCGGTCCATTCATCATTCGTATCAATATCCTTCTCGATGATTTCAAACTCCCAGCTTTCCTGCAGTTCTGTGAGTATCACTTTTCCTTTTTCACATAAAGGACATCTTTTTCTAGTATAAAATTCAATAATCATTAGACAAACTCCTTTAAAATCTCTTTCGCTTGGATGAAGATGGAATTCCAAGCTGGTCCCGGTATTTAGCTACCGTCCTTCTTGATATCACAAATCCCTCGTTTTCTTTCAGAATATCTAATATTTCTTGATCGGAATAAGGTTTTGCTTTATCTTCCCCCTCAACCAATTTCTTAATGGCATCCTTCACCTGATTTGACGAAGTGGCCTCCGAGTTGGTCGTGGAAACCATGTTTGTAAAGAAATATTTAAGCTCAAACGTTCCAAACGGGGTTTGCATATACTTTTCACGGACCGCTCTACTAACAGTGGACTCATGCACTTCAATTTCCTCTGCAATCTCTCTCATCGTCATCGGCTTTAAGTGCAAGGGCCCTTTTTCGAAAAAGTCCTGCTGTCTTTGCACAATCGCAAGCGACACCTTAGTAATGGTTTCCTTTCGTTGCTCTAAGCTTCTGACAATCCATGAGTAGTCTTGTTGCTTTTCATGCAAGTATTTGTTGAGATTTGCATCTTTTACGGATGAAAATTGCTGATAATACTCCTGCTGGAACGAAAGCTTAGGGAGCACATCATCGAACACACTGATTTCAAAATGTTTCCCATCCCATTTGACCGATACATCTGGAATCACATAGGATGGTGCTTCATCCTGAAAGTCAGCCCCTGGACGCGGGTTTAAAGTTTGAATCAAGTCAAAAGCCGCTTGAATATCAGAAAGACTGACGTTTAGTTGCTTGGATAGTGTTTTCCATTTCTTTTCCGCAAACTCCTCAAAATGATCATTGACCAATTTTTCTGCTAAAGGATTTCGATTCGGCATACGCTCGAGCTGTAAGAACAAACACTCACCTAATGACCTTGCGCCTACTCCTGTTGGTTCAAGGTCTTGGATGATAGCAACTAATGAGTCTACTTTCTCGTGTGAAATGCCTAATGTAGTAGCAAGAGATTCATTGCTCACTCCGATGTAACCGTTTCCATCTATATATTCTAAAAAAGTCTTAAGCAGCTTCACGTCCGAGTGGTTCACCACTTGAGCGTATAGATGGTCATAAAGGTTCGTTGCCGTTTTACCAATTTGTTCAATCCAGTTTTGCTGATCTTTATCTATGACTCTCGTTTTTTTCGGTCGATCTTTGCGAGGATCCATCGTTTTAACATGGGAGGTTTCAATCTGTATAAGGGGATTTTCCAATGCTTTGCTTTCTAAAAAAGCCGTAAGCTCCTGGGAAGAATACTGAAGTAGCGTAATTGCCTGAGAAAGCTCTTGCGTCATCTTTAATTTTAACGTCTGCTGTTGCCACAAACCTGCTTTTAAATTCATCTTCTCACCCCCACTATCTATTTTACATGAAGATAATAGGGAATTGAATGGGTAATAAATAAAAAAACACCTGTCTATAGTGACAAGTGCTTCTCTATAAAACATGGACGCCCTCGGAGGGAATCGAACCCCCATTTCAAGAACCGGAATCTTACGTGCTATCCGTTGCACCACGAGGGCAGAAAAGTGCTTATATGCAAAATAAGCGCTCTTACATCATACTAGATGATTCGTAATGCTGTCAATGACTAGCCGATCCCTGTTGCCGCTCTACTTCATATACTTCTCTATAAATTTCTCCTCCTCTTTCATACTTAATAGGCCAGTCGCTTTTCCAACATTTCCGTCCTGTAATTCCCATATCGTATTATGGTCACTGACTGCTTGGGAAAAATCTCCTTCAAGCCATCTTTCAAGAATCTTGATGTACGTGTTTGCATATTTATATTCCATTTGATTGGCGACCACCACATCGTAAAGGCGCTTGACTCGTTCTTCCGTAATAAGAATGGCTCCCCATTTCTTCTCGGCTTCTACCTTTTGATGTGACATATGGTGAATAGCAGATTGCACTTCGAATTCTTTTAAGTCACTCGGAAATACTTGCTCCACGTTTTCTTCAATTTGAATTTCAAGTCCTCCGTCTTTTACGGATGCCTCCGCTTCCTCTGCCTGTTTAAGCACCCTGTCCGTTCCACCGCTTGATGGAGTGGCATTTGTCCAATACGAAAATACACCAAAACCAGCCATAATCACGAGGCCTGTACTAATTGCTGCGATTTGTATTTTGTTGAATTTGAAGGTCTTTTTCGTTTCCACGTTTCCCACTCCTCTGCTAACTTTTTTTGCATTTATGATGATGAATTGTTTGAATTTTGGGGAATGAGGGGTATTTTTGATGGTCATTTTTCGATTAAGAGGCTGTTTCTTACAGATTCATAGAGTTTGTTTGGCGGTTCTATGAATTTATTTGCGATTTTGAGATATTACTTGCGATTCTGAAGATTTATTTGCGATTCCGGGATTTTATTTGCGATTCTCAGAACTTATTTGCGATTCTCAGATTTTATTTGCGATCCTCAGAACTTATTTG
>WTKE01000018.1:17644-68384 GCA_011524525.1 Bacillus sp. (in: firmicutes)
CTCAGAACTTATTTGCGATTCTCAGATTTTATTTGCGATCCTCAGAACTTATTTGCGATTCTCAGATTTTATTTGCGATCCTGAGATTTTATTTGCGATTCTCAGATTTTATTTGCGATTCATAAAAGAAACTTGCGACTCCCTGGCAATACTTGCGCAATTACCAACTCTCATTAGCCTTCAATCGATCCCACGACCCTCAAACCCATCCAACACTACGTTACTCCCATTATCATTACCCTACATTTTACAACAGTTCCCATTTTCAGTATAGCGGAAAAGCTCAATTTTTTGTTTAAAAAACCGCCCAGTGGGTATGATGGAAAGTGGGTTTATAAGTACATAGCAATTTGTGTCGAACAATTCTGCAGCTATTTGTTTGACCTTTATTGACCATGAGTGTATCATGAAAATACATACAGTTACACTTTAAACATACTTAACCAATTGTATGTTTGACTCTCAATTAAAGGAGGAAAAAGAAATGAATTTAATCCCTACAGTTATTGAGCAAACGAACCGTGGAGAGCGTGCATATGATATTTACTCACGCCTATTAAAAGACCGCATTATCATGCTTGGAAGTGGAATTGACGATAATGTGGCGAATTCAATCGTCGCTCAGTTATTATTTTTAGAAGCGGAAAATCCTGAAAAAGACATATCCATCTACATTAACTCACCAGGCGGCAGCATTACAGCTGGTATGGCCATCTACGACACTATGCAGTTCATCAAGCCTGACGTTCAAACGATTTGTATCGGTATGGCGGCATCTATGGGTGCATTCCTTCTTGCTGCTGGTACAAAAGGAAAGCGTTATGCCCTTCCAAATGCAGAAGTAATGATTCACCAACCGCTTGGTGGAGCACAAGGTCAAGCAACAGAAATCGAAATTGCTGCAAAGCGCATCCTTTTCCTTCGTGAAAAGTTAAACGGCATTCTTGCTGAGCGTACTGGTCAACCAATCGACGTGATTGCTAAAGACACAGACCGCGACAACTTCATGACAGCTGATCGTGCAAAGGAATATGGCCTAGTTGACCATATTATTTCACGCAACACGCTTGAAACGAAGAAGGAAGAAAAATAATCATACAACAGCAAAAAACTCGCTCTCATATTCTGGAGCGAGTTTTCTTTATTATGCTTCTTTTTGAACGTATTTTTCTAATGCTTCAAGTGCTGCTTCTTCATCCGTTCCATTAACAATCAAATTTACAGATGAACCGGAGCTAACAGCTAAGCTCATAAGCCCCATGATGCTCTTTGCATTTACCTTCTTACCGTCTTTTTCTAAAAATACTTCTGACGAAAAACGATTTGCTTCTTGTACAAACAACGCTGCAGGGCGTGCCTGTAAACCAGTCTTCAACTTAACTACCACTTGTTTTTCCACCATACTTGCTTTCCTCCCCTATCCTTATCTTTTATCTATATAATTACATGGTTTTACTTACGTTTTCCCCGACTCGAAGCTTTTCAGCAATTTCGTCAATTTTACGAAGACGATGATTGATGCCTGATTTACTAATATTTCCTCCTGATACCATTTCCCCTAGTTCCTTTAACGTGACATCTTGGTAAGCAATACGAAGCTCTGCAATTTCTCTAAGCTTTTCAGGTAAAATATGAAGACCTACGGTATCTTGTATAAACCGAATATTTTCAACCTGTCGTAAAGACGCACCAATCGTCTTGTTTAAGTTCGCCGTTTCACAATTGACCAACCGGTTCACCGAGTTACGCATGTCACGTACAATCCGAATGTCCTCGAACCTTAGCAGTGCATTATGGGCTCCGATAATATTTAGGAATTCGGTGATTTTTTCAGCTTCCTTTAAATACGTAATGAAGCCCTTTTTTCTCTCCAGTGTTTTGCTGTTTAAACCAAATGTATTCATCAATTCACATAAAGAGTCGTTATGCTCTTTATAAAGTGAAAAAATTTCGAGATGATAAGAGGAAGTTTCCGGATTGTTCACTGAACCTCCTGCTAAAAATGCTCCACGTAAATAGGAGCGCTTACAGCATTTCTTTTTAATAAGTACCTCAGCAATATTGTGAGCAAACACAAATCCTTCTTCTAGGATAAATAAATCCTCTAAGATGAGCTTTGCATCCTGTGATAGTCTTACAATATACACATTATTCTTTTTCAATCTCATTTTCTTTCGAACCAAGAGTTCTACTTGAGCGTCATAATATCGTTTTACCAACGTATAAATTCTTCGTGCAATCGCAGCATTTTCCGTTTGGATATCGACCACTAGTTTTCGATTAGAGAAGGACAATGAGCCATTCATTCGAATCAAAGCAGACAACTCCGCTTTCCCGCAGCATTCTTTTCCTTCAATATTCGTTAACTCTTTTTTCGTTTCCGAAGCGAATGACACATCTTCACCTCCTGCACAAACGGTTGCTTAAGTGTTTCTACGCTTTAGGCCGCTTGCGGGTTTCATTTATTAATAGAGAATATAAAATATTTGCTACTTCCCTTGTGTCATGGCGGATGACTCCATTTTCAAGGCTCATGATTTCCCCCTCTACCACTTCGAGTCCCAAATCATAAAGAGTAGTTAAATCAAAGTGTACAGGTTTTGCTAGCTCTTCGCTATAGCGAGTAAGAACCTCTTCTGGGATATGTTCCCTATTTACTAAAATGGTGTTCATAAAATCACTCTTCATATGGTCGTAAATCGCTTTCACGTGGTCGCTCGCGGAATAATCAAGCGTCTCACCCGCTTGAGTCATCAAGTTGCAAATATATACCTTCTTCGCCTTTGCACGGCACACTTCCTCGCCAAGCTTTGGTACAAGAAGATTAGGTAAGATACTAGTATATAAGCTTCCTGGGCCAATCACGATTAAGTCCGCTTTTCGAATCGCTTGAAGCGTCTCTGGCAGCGGAGTCGCATCACCAGGTGTTAAAAACACTCGCTTGATCCGTTTTCCGGAGTAAGGAATTTTCGACTCCCCAGAAACAATTGTGCCGTCCTCCATCTCCGCATGCAACACCACACTTTGCGTGGCAGCTGGAAGCACCTTCCCACGCACGTTCAAAACCTTGCTCATCTCTTGGATGGCATGAGTAAAATTCCCTGTGATGGAAGTCATCGCTGCTAAAATCAAATTACCAAGAGAATGACCAGATAATTCATTAGCAGTTGCAAAACGGTGCTGAAACATTTCCTCAATTAACGGTTCTACATCTGATAATGCCGCTAGCACATTGCGAACATCTCCCGGAGGAGGAATATCCATTTCATCTCGAAGGCGTCCAGAGCTACCGCCATCGTCAGCAACCGTAACGATGGCCGTAATATCAACGGGAAACTTCTTTAAACCACGAAGTAACACCGGCAACCCTGTTCCGCCCCCTATAATCACAATTCGAGGCTGTCGAATCTTCGTCATGTAGTTTGTTCCTTTCTCCTTTCGATGTCACGATGAGTGATTCGAGTTTCATAGTCTTTTTCGAAGTGGTGTGCAATGGTTTCAGTCAATGCCACGGATCGATGCTGTCCACCTGTGCATCCAATGGCTACCACGAGCTGCGCTTTCCCCTCGCGTTTGTAATGCGGAAGCATAAAGGCTAACAACTCTGTTACTTTTTCTAAGAACTTTGTCGTCTCATTCCACTTTAGTACATACTTTGAAACATCCTCATCAAGCCCCGTCTTTGGTCTCATCGACTCAATATAATGCGGGTTCGGTAAAAAGCGAACATCGAAAACTAAGTCTGCGTCAATCGGAATTCCGTACTTAAATCCAAAGCTCATTACATTGACCGTAAAGATCGTTTGCTTATTAGCTGAAAACTCCGTTAAGATTTTCTCACGCAATTCCTTCGGCTTCATTTGCGAGCTATTGTAAATTAGCTGTGCTCTTCCCTTTAAATCTTCAAGCAACTCTCGCTCCAGCTGAATACCTTCCAATGGAAGTCCAGACGGAGCAAGCGGATGAGTACGTCGAGTTTCCTTGTAGCGACGAACCAGCGTGGAATCGTCCGCATCTAAGTATAGAATTTGCGGTGTCACCCAAGATGTTTCAGCAAGATCATCAAGCGCCTTAAATAAGTGGTCGAAAAACTCTCTCCCCCTTAAATCCATTACAAGCGCTACCTTATTCATCTTATTTCCGGACTCTTTCATAAGTTCAAGAAATTTTGGCAATAAGGTTGGTGGCAGGTTATCCACACAGAAAAAACCTAAATCTTCAAAGCTTTGAATGGCGACTGTTTTTCCTGCACCAGACATCCCCGTTATAATCACCATTTGTGTATCTTGTGTCGCTCCAGTACTCATAAAAATTCCTCCTTAGCTAGGATCAAGACGATATTGAATTAACTGAAAATCGGTTGTATATGTAAAAGTGCCATAGATGATTCCTTGACCGTGGATCATGTAGTCCAATATATGATAATCCCCTTCTGCCATTGGTAAATCTTTAATCTGATGAAAGTCATGCCAAGCAAGCTTACCTTCCTCTGACTCATCCAGATTGATTCCATCAGCTTCTGTTCCTAAGAAGGTGAACATCATCCACTCAGAAACGACTTGGTCTCCATCTTTCATGATAAATGTAAAAATGCCTTTAATATTGGGGTTTCTCAAGTAAATTCCCGTCTCTTCACGGTACTCTCGAATACAGCAGTCTCTGACTGATTCACCAGGCTCCATTTTCCCACCGGGAGCCACCCACCAGCCACGTCTAGGCTTTTGGAGCAGCAAGACTTTATTATCCTTTACCAATACACAATTTGTCACTCGTTGCACGCTTCAATCACCTCAGGGACTTAGAATTAACGACTTTTATTATTCTTACTATTATACTATTTTTACATTGGGCTCACAATGAATAGGAAATGGACAAATATAAAAAAGCTTTTTTGTAGTGATTGCGGTTAAGAAAAGAACCATAAAAAAAGAGCACAGGACATGTTCCTGTGCCAAAGATATATATCTTAAAAGGGGGTCAATTTCAATTCTTATTCTACAACATCAATGTTTCACTACTGTTACAGTATAATTAATTGGAGATTACGTTTTATTAAGAATAGATGAAGGGATGCACCAAAAAAGCTAACCCCCAAAGGCTAGCTTTTCCTATGTTATGCTTTTTGCTTTAATGATTCCATTAGTTCTTCTACATAGTGTTGCGCAGCTTGAGCAGCAATACTTCCGTCACCTGTTGCCGTAACAATTTGACGAAGTGTTTTTTCGCGGATATCTCCAGCAGCGAAAATACCAGGAACTTTCGTTTCCATACGGTCATTGGTTTCGATGTATCCGTCACTGTTAGTAATACCAAGGTTCGCAAACGGTTTTGATAGAGGGACCATTCCGATATAGATGAATACGCCATCCGCTTGGAATTCCTGCTCTGCACCATCTTGTGTTGACACAAGAGTAACACTACCTACCTTGCCGTCCTTGTCATTGATTTGCTTCACTGTGTGATTCCAGATGAAATCAATTTTTTCATTGTCAAACGCACGTTGCTGAAGAATTTTTTGGGCGCGAAGCTCGTCGCGACGGTGAACAATCGTTACTTTAGAAGCGAAGCGTGTTAAGTACACTCCTTCTTCTACCGCCGAGTCTCCTCCACCAACAACAACAAGTTCTTTTCCTTTGAAAAATGCGCCATCACAAACCGCACAGTAAGAAACTCCACGGCCACCAAGCTCTTTTTCACCAGGAACACCAATTTTCTTATATTCAGCACCAGTTGTAATAATCACTGCACGAGCTTTGTACTGCTTCGAACCAGCTACAACTGTCTTATACTCTTCACCATCAATGACTTCTTTTATATCACCATACGCGTACTCAGCACCAAACTTTTTCGCGTGATCAAACATTTTTGTAGAAAGCTCCGGTCCTAAAATATGGTCAAAACCTGGATAGTTCTCAACCTCTTCTGTGTTCGCCATTTGTCCACCTGGCACACCGCGCTCGATCATTAAGGTTGAAAGATTCGCGCGTGATGTATACACAGCTGCCGTCATTCCAGCAGGACCAGCACCGGCAATAATGACATCATAAATTTTTTCTTCAGACACGTTTATTCACTCCTTTTAAAAAAGAAAACAATACTAGGATTTAGTATTTCCTTGTTACCCTTATCCTATAAAACAAAGTGAGTGGAGTCCAAATATATGCTCACTAAATGAGCCCTTTAACAATTTTGACATATTTTTGGAGGGTGGAGCTTGAAAGACTATACAGCTTTGCCATCTGCTGCTGTGATGTACGCTCCCCACGTTGCTTTCTCCACATATATTCGGTGGCAGCTGCCAATGCCTTCGCGTTATTCGCTTGCACATTTTCCTTCATAAGACCTGGCAAAATGGTAAACCATAATAAAAACAAGCTCGACTGTGTCGTTCCAATCGGTTGATGCTGCTTATAAAGCTCCATTGCTGTCTCGTGTCCGGAACGAATGATAGGTTTTTCACATGTTTCCAAACTTAAAAGATCGACATATTCCTTTTCGATTGAATATTTTGGCTTCATAGTAGTTAAAAGCTTCTCTTTTTCTCCTGATAAAGAAGCAAGAAACAACCCGAATAAACGCTCTTCAATAAAGCTACTTTCCAGCTTTTGATGAATGGCTTTTGGAATATGCTCAAACCCAGCCGCTTCTGGCTTATTCTTTTCCCAAGGTTCATGTCCTTCTTTTTCAGGGCTGAATTCAAGAACTCTTTTCCACGCTTGCTCGGCTATGGATTGACGATTCGTATGATACGCAGAGTAGGATAACCAATAATAAAATGGTCCATCCCCTTCAAAGCCTACTCGTTGTAGCTTTCTTAGCCAACCGAAAGCTAGTTCATACTCTCCAACTAGCGCAAAGCTTGCACCAAGTTTGAATTGATGTTCAAGTAGCATCGGCTTAATCTTTTTCAATACGTCCTTCAAGCTGTTCACTTTCTCTTTATCCTTCAGATAAAAAGCAAATACAAGCTTGTTGCACAGCGCATGCAGGTTGCCTGGATTTTTCGTGAGGACATCTTCAAGAATGCTGTCCGCCTTGCTAGTTTCTCCTAAATAAAAATAAGCAAGGGCTAGGTTGTTGTAGGCTGACCAATATTCAGGAAATTCCACGATCACCTCTTCTAAAAGGTCAACCGCTCTTGGAAAATGTCCCGACTCTAGTAAACGGCGCGCCTCATCCTGCTTGACGATTAAGTCATCCTCTTCGTACAGATCTTCCTCAAGCTCCTCCGCTTCAAGAGTTAGTAACTCGAGTAATTCTTCCGTATCTTCGACAAACTCTCCGTCTTGATCGAGTTTTAAATAGAGCGAGGCGTGTGTGTATGCATCTTTAAAAAGACCGAGATGTGCGTAGTTGTTAGCCAAGAAATAATGGCACTCCAGCATATGCTCATCTAGTTCTTCTATAATTTCGTGCAAATAGCGATTGGACTGCTGATAGTCACCAAGCTCAGTGCAAACAATCGCCAGTTGACAATAAATCATTGGTTCGCCCGGCTCTAGTTGAATCGCACGCTCCAAATATTTTTTTGATTTATAAAAATCCCTCCGTTGATACGCCTTTAAGCCTTTCGCAAAGTAGTATTCACCAGTTGGA
The DNA here is from genome assembly GCA_011524525.1 of Bacillus sp. (in: firmicutes). Classification (GTDB taxonomy): domain Bacteria; phylum Bacillota; class Bacilli; order Bacillales; family Cytobacillaceae; genus Robertmurraya_A. The sequence goes on from WTKE01000018.1 coordinate 25,241, forward strand.
TGAAAAGACAACAATTTACCTTTAGGTTGATATGCTTTAGAGTCTTTGCTCATGAAATCCTCCATTTAACGTGTTTACAAGCACTTCTTAGATGTAATGAAGTAATTTAAAAAATAAAATATGTTTAACCCAATTATTATATCATAAGTCCTATGTGGCTGAAACCATGAATGTAGAAAGGTGATTTTCTCCAAAATCAAAAAACCAGCCCCTCGGCTGGTTATTTTGCTGCTGATTTTTCATGTCGCTTATTTAATACGGACAATACATCTCGAGCTGGTAAGCCTTGCTCCACCAACAATACGTATAAGTGGTAGAGTAAATCGGCTGCTTCCCACTTCAGCTCCTCAGCATCACGGTTTTTCGCAGCGATGATGACTTCAGATGCTTCTTCTCCAACCTTTTTCAAAATCTTATCGACGCCTTTTTCAAACAGGTACGTCGTGTATGCACCTTCTGGACGTTCTTTTTCACGGTTGCGAATCAACTGCTCAAGCTCAAATAAGATTTGATAGTCTGCTAGGCTTTCTGCACCAGTTGTAGCTTCTTCAGCTGTGAACACACTTTCTGTAAAACAGCTTGTAGTTCCATTATGGCACGCAGGACCAGCTGGCTCCACCAATACAACCACTGCATCTTGATCACAATCGAATTTCATTTCAACGATTTTCTGTGTATTCCCGCTTGTTGCCCCTTTATGCCAAAGCTCTTGGCGTGAACGACTGTAAAACCATGTTTCACGAGTTTCAATGGATTTATCTAGAGATTCCTTGTTCATATACGCAAGGGTTAACACTTCCTTTGTCACCGCATCCTGAACGATTGCCGGCAGCAAGCCATTTTCATCGAATTTTACATTCATCGTACATTCACCCCTTTTTCCTTTAGAAATGATTTCACTTCTTCAACAGATGTTTCCTTGTAGTGGAAGATCGATGCCGCTAGAGCTGCATCGGCTTTTGCTTCTAAAAAGGCTTCGGCAAAATGCTCCGAATTTCCTGCTCCACCAGAAGCGATCACTGGAACCGACACCGCCTCACTTACCGCTCGAGTTAAAGCCACATCAAAGCCCTTTTTCTCTCCATCACTATCCATGCTTGTTAACAAAATCTCTCCTGCCCCACGACGAACCGCTTCTTTTGCCCATTCTATGACTTCATACTCGGTTGCTTTTCGCCCACCATGTGTAAAAACGCGCCATGAACCAAGCTCTTCATCGTATTTTGCATCAATGGCAACAACGATACATTGTGTACCAAAGAAGTTCGCACCCTCTGTAATAAGCTCAGGGTTCAAAACGGCTGCCGTATTTAATGACACTTTATCAGCACCTGCACGTAAGATCCGTTTCATATCTTCAAGGGAATTAATTCCTCCACCTACTGTAAACGGAATCGCTAGTTCGGAAGCAACAGATTTCACCACATCTACCATCGTACCGCGGCCTTCAACCGAAGCAGAGATATCTAAAAAGACTAATTCATCGGCTCCCTGCTCATCATAGAAACGGGCAAGCTCCACCGGGTCCCCTGCATCTCGCAGCTGTACGAACTGAATACCTTTTACCACACGACCGTCCTTCACATCCAGGCAAGGAATAATACGCTTTGTTAGCATGTTACTTCACCTCTTTCAATGCTTCAGGAACAGAGAATCGTCCTTCATAAATGGCTTTTCCGACAATCGCACCGCTCACGCCTTTTCCTACAAGCTCCTTCAAAGCTCGCAAATCAGCCAACTCACTTACTCCACCAGAGGCGATGACGCTTTTTCCTGTTTCTACCGCCAGCTTTTCTACCGCCAATAAGTTCGGGCCAGAAAGCATTCCATCCGTTGCGATATCTGTGAAAATAAACGTCTCAGCACCCGCTTCAGCAAGCCGCTTTCCAAGTTCAACGGCTGTGACAGAAGAAGTATCGAGCCAACCATGTGTTGCCACATAGCCATCCTTCGCATCGAGTCCAATCGCAATCTTTTCTCCGTACTTCTGAATCATTTCAATGGCGAACGCTGGATTCGACACGGCCACACTCCCGATAATAACACGTGACACGCCATTATTTAAGTAATGAAGAATATCTTCCTCGGTACGAATACCTCCACCAATTTGCACTTTCGCATCAAGCTTTTGGGCAGCCTCGATCACAAAGCGATCATTCACTCGTTTCCCATCCTTTGCTCCGTCAAGGTCGACCATATGTATCCACTCGGCTCCTGCGTCGGCAAAGCTTTTCGCCATATCAAATGGGGAATCTCCATACACGGTTTCTTGATTATAATCTCCTTGTAGAAGGCGGACGCATTTGCCTCCGCGCATATCAATCGCTGGATAAATAGTAAAGCTCATCGTGCCACCCTTTCTTTTGTTAGCTCAGTAAAATTACGTAATAGCTCCATGCCTAGCTTGCTGCTTTTTTCCGGGTGAAACTGCATTCCGAATACATTTCCACGGCCTACTACAGCAGGTACTTCCACGTCATAATCGCAGCTAGCGATAACCACCTCATGATCCGGTGTATTCACGTAATACGAGTGAACAAAATACACAAAATCTTCATGGATATTTTCTAAGATCGGCGACGTACGGAAAAAGTGAATATTGTTCCAGCCCATATGCGGAACCTTGTACGCCTCACCCTCAGGAGTTTCTCCTGGAAAACGAACTACGTTTCCTGGTAGTAACGCTAATCCCTTTGTTAATCCGTTCTCTTCGCTTTCTTCAAATAATAGCTGCATTCCAAGACAAATGCCTAGCAAAGGCTTTCCAGTTTTCACATATTCTTTGATCATCGCAGTCAGGCCTGTTTCGTTCAGCTTTTCCATAGCATCTTTAAACGATCCAACCCCTGGTAAGATTAAGCTATCAGCTTGTAGCAGTGTGCTAGCATCCTCTGATATGAAGTAAGGAGTTTCGAGACGTTCGAGGGCCTTCGAAACGCTGAATAAATTCCCCATGCCGTAATCAATAATTCCGATCATTTACAACATCCCTTTCGTTGATGGAACGCCCTTTATTCTTGGGTCAATCGTTGTTGCTTCATCCAACGCTCTAGCTAATGCTTTAAAAATCGCTTCTATGATATGGTGTGTATTTTGACCATAGTGAACAATCACATGGAGATTCATTCGTGCTTCAAGAGCAAGCTTCCAAAGAAATTCGTGAACTAACTCGGTATCAAAGGTTCCAACCTTTTGACTCGGGAAGTGCGCGCGCATTTCTAAATGCGGACGGTTGCTTAAGTCAACGACGACTTGTGCAAGTGTCTCATCCATTGGTACAAAGGCATTACCGTAGCGCTTGATTCCTTTTTTATCGCCTAATGCTTCACGAAGGACTTGTCCTAAGCAAATGCCAATGTCTTCTGTTGTATGGTGATCGTCCACCTCTGTGTCACCCTTGGCGTTGATGGTTAAATCAAACTGGCCGTGCTTGGTAAATAAGTCAAGCATATGTGTCATAAAAGGAACACCCGTCTCGAGTTCTGATTTCCCTTCTCCATCAATCGTTAAAGCAAGTTCTATATTGGTTTCACCTGTTTTTCTTGTAATGCTTGCTGACCTTGTCATCCCGAATCCTCCTGTTCATAAAACTAGTTTCGTGAGTGGGGTGCATTTTCCCTTTCGTAAGCTGGTGTTGCTGCGCAACAAAGGCTTCCTTCAGGGAAAATGACCCCAATCTATTATTTAAATCGCGATTCTACCGCTCTAGCGTGGGCTTCTAGACCTTCGAGTCTTGCGAAGGCGGCGATTTTGTCGACGTTTTGTTGTAATGCTTTTTCGCTGTATGAGATAATGCTTGATTTCTTTTGGAAATCGTCTACGTTTAGTGGGCTTGAGAAACGGGCGGTTCCGTTTGTTGGAAGCACGTGGTTGGGACCTGCGAAATAGTCTCCGACTGGTTCGGAACTGTATCGACCGATAAAAATGGCACCTGCGTGTTTGATTTTCCCTAAAAGCTCCATTGGATTAGCCGTCATCACTTCTAAATGCTCTGGCGCCAATGTGTTAATGGTGGCAATCGCCTCTTCTAATGTGTCTGCCACATAAATCGCTCCGTAATCAGCGATGGATTGTTCGGCAATCGCCTTACGTGGTAGTGTTTCTAACTGACGAACAACCTCTTCAGAAACCTGTTCCGCTAATTCTTGTGAGGTAGTAACAAGCACACAGCAAGCTCTTTCGTCATGTTCCGCCTGAGATAGCAGGTCAGCTGCCACTTCACTTGCACGAGCCGTGTTATCTGCTAAAACGGCAATTTCACTCGGACCTGCAATCATATCAATATCCACATCACCGAAAACTTCACGCTTGGCTAAGGCCACATAGATGTTTCCCGGTCCGACGATTTTATCAACCGGCTTAATTGCTTCTGTTCCGTAAGCAAGAGCGGCCACTGCTTGTGCTCCCCCTACTTTAAAAATCTCCTTCACACCAGCTTCTTGGGCCGCAACGACAACCGCTGCCGGTAACTTCCCATTGGCACCTGGAGGAGACACCATTACGATACGCTCTACTCCAGCAACTTTTGCTGGCATCACATTCATAAGGACAGACGATGGGTATGCCGCTGTTCCACCCGGCACGTAAACACCAACCGAATCAAGCGGAGTGACCTTTTGGCCAAGAATCGTGCCGTTCGCTTCAGTCGTGAGCCATGAATTGCGAACCTGCTTTTCATGAAACGAGCGAATATTTTCAGCCGCTTCCTTGATAATCGCCACATATTCCGAACCTGTTTCGTCGTATGCTTCACGAATTTCTTCTTCAGAAACCTGCATTGATGTTAACGTGGCACGATCAAATTTTTCTGTATAGGCATATAGAGCATGATCTCCATTTTTTCGTACATCTTCAATAATCATCTTTACCGTTTGGCGTTGCTCCTCGGTTCCCGCGTCCACCGAACGCTTAATGCTAACCGCCTCACTCACCTTTTGAATGTTCATCCTGTTCAGCTCCTTACCCCGTGAATCACGTCTGTTAACTTATCAACGATCTCACTAATTCGCTCATCCTTTGTTCGGTAGCTGACCGGATTTACGATCAAACGAGAGGTAATATCGGCAATGCGCTCATATTCTACTAGTCCATTTTCAACTAGTGTTTTTCCTGTAGACACGATATCTACGATGCGATCAGATAATCCAATAATCGGTGCCAGTTCGATCGATCCATTCAACTTGATGATCTCCACCTGTTCTCCTTGTTCACGGAAGTAAGCCGCTGCCACATTCGGATACTTGCTAGCCACCTTTGGAGCCACATCGTTCATTTTTGTATTTGGCAAACCTGCAACCGCCAAGTAGCAGGCACTAATTTTTAAATCTAATAATTCATACACGTCACGTTCTTCTTCAAGCATAACATCTTTTCCTGCAATCCCTAAATCAGCCACGCCGTGTTCTACATAGGTAGGAACGTCCATCGGCTTTGCTAAAATAAAGCGAAATTGCTCTTGTTCCACATCGATAATGAGTTTTCGAGAGTCTTCAAACTCTGGTGGAAGATTGAAGCCCGCTTGACGAAGAAGTTCGACTGCTTCGTCAAAAATCCGCCCCTTCGGCATTGCAATTGTTAGCATTTCCTTCACTGTTAAGACCCCCTGCCTGCTTTTCCGATTAAAAAGACGATATCTGTATATTGATTCGTACATGCATCAATATTTTTCACACCATTGATATCTTGTAACACGACTTTTTCTCCGATCGCGCGTCTTTCTTTTGCCACCGTATACGCTTCCTGTCGTCGTTCATCACTGAATAAAATACATGTCATCGGTGTTTCTTCTGATACTCCACCTAGCGCTTCGATTAAGCGGTCTAAGTATAGTGCAAATCCGGTCGCTCCCGTTGCCTTCCCGAACTTTTCTAAAAGAAGATCGTATCTGCCGCCATTTCCAATCGGTGTACCTACCGCGTGAGAGTACACTTCAAACACGATTCCTGTGTAGTAGCTCATATGACTAATAAGCGTTAGGTCAAACTTCAGCTTATCTTCCTCACCGAAGGCTACGACAATCTCCCACAATTGCTGAAGCTGAGAAAGGGCTTCACGACCACTTTCATTTTCAATAATATCTTTGGCAAAGCTTAGAACCTCCTCGCCTCCGCGAAGCTTTAGGAAATCTAATAATCTTTGCTTATCAATGGAAGATAACGCAAGGTTTTTCACATGCTCACGATATCCTACGTAATTTTTTTCATATAAAAATTTCGTTAATGCTTGGGCACGCTCTTCCGTTCCTAAAATTTGCTGAAACAATGTCTGAACAAAGCCGATATGACCAACGGAAATTTGAAACTTAGGTAGTCCAACCTCACGCAATGACGAGATTAATAGAGCGATCACCTCTCCGTCCGCGCTAATCGTATGGTCACCAATACACTCCACACCGATTTGCTCAAACTCTGCAGGTCTGCCCCCTTCTCTTTGCTGTGCTCTGTAAACATTTGCCGAGTAGGCCAAACGCAGTGGCAAGTCTTCCTTCAACAGCTTTGACGCTGCCACACGAGCGATTGGTGCCGTCATATCTGGTCTCAGCACTAGTGTATGACCTTGTGAATCTAATAATTTAAACAATTGCTGGTCAAGAATAGCTGAGGCTGTTCCAACCGTTTCATAATATTCAAGTGCTGGCGTTTCAATAAACTGAAAGCCCCAGCGCTTCATTTCTGATTTGATGGCGTTCCTAGCCATGCTTTTCGTTTCATACAATCCTGGAAGGGTATCTCTCATTCCAAGCGGTTTTTCGAACATAAACAAACGACTCAAGACAATCACCTCTATATCAAAATGTTCCGAATCCTTTAGTTCGCTAATATGTTAGCAAATTGAAGTTATATGTAGTTTACTCCTTTCTCAAGGAGGTCGTCAACTGAAAATTCGTTTAAATTGTCGGTTGGTGCCCTGTCTCTTCGCTGTTATTGCTATGCAATAACGGCTCGATTATGGGCACCAACCGACCAAAGTATAAAAAAAAGCCTCACTAACTACTGTTAATGAAGCTTATGATTTCCGTAAATCGGGTCCTCTTTCCATCTTGATGTGAGTTCTTCTTTTGTGTAAATCACTCGCATCGGGTTGCCACCAACGAACGCTCCTGCTGGAACATCCTTATGGACAAGCGTTCCCGCTGATACAATGGCTCCGTCCCCAATGGTGATGCCAGGTAGAATCGTTGTATTTGCTCCAATCATTACTTCGCTACCGATTTGCACTTCTCCTAACCGATACTCTTTGATTAAGTATTCGTGTGCAAGAATCGTGGTGTTATATCCGATGACGGTGTTTTTGCCCACGCTGATTTTTTCTGGAAACATAATATCAAGCATGACCATCAGAGCAAAGGAGGTTTGGTCTCCAATATTCATTTTAAGAAAGGTTCGATACAACCAATTTTTCATTCCTAAAAATGGTGTATATCGTGCGAGTTGGATAATAATGAAGTTTTTGACCACTTTTACAAAAGGGACGGTTTTGTATACATGCCAGAGAGAGTTCGCTCCTTCAACTGGGTAGCGAGTCGTCCTTCTCATTATCCTTCTGCCTCTAAAATCGCCAATAAATCAGTCATGTTTTCAAGCATATAATCTGGATTATACTTGGCTAAATAATCACGACCTTTAATCGACCAAGCAACTGCAGCCGTTCTTACTCCCGCATTTCTCCCTCCTAAAATATCATGATGGTTATCTCCAACCATGATCGCTTCCTCTGGAGTAGAATGCAGTTTTTCTAATGCCATACGTACCGGACCTGGGTCTGGTTTAGCTTTCTCGACGTGATCAAGTGCCACGACAATTTCAAAATACGGATCTAGCTCGGTTAACTTCAACCCTTTCATCACGACGTCAGACATTTTCGACGTTACAATTCCAATCTTATAACCTTTTTCCTTTAAGGCAATAACGGTTTCCTTTACACCCTCAAACTCTTTCACAAGCAAATCATGATTGCTAATGTTAAAGGCACGATAGGTCTTTACCATTTCCTCGATATTATCCGGATTCATTCCACCAAATGTTTCTACGAGCGTTGGTCCCATAAACGGGATCACATCCTCACGCTTGTATTGGTCAGGATAATAGTGCTGTAAGGTGTGTAGAAAGGATTGAATAATTAGTTCGTTTGTATCAATTAATGTTCCGTCTAAATCAAATAAGATAGTTGTTGTTTTAGTGGTCATAGGCTGTTTCCTTTCGTTTTGAGAACTCGACGCGCTTCCATATATTCACTACAATGGCGGTTAGTATGATCGCCAGGACTAAACGGATGAATAATAGAGGAAGGACTGGTATTCCTAATGGTAAAAAAATGAGGGTATCTTCCACAACAGCGTGGCAGGCTGCGAGGAAAATGAATGCAATCGTTACGTCCTTCTTGCTCACTCCATCCTCTTTTACAGCCTGAATCATGACGCCTGCTCCATACGCAAGCCCAAAAATCAATCCTGCCGCAAGAGTGGTTGACGTATTTTCCTTCATTCCTAATGCTCTTGTTATTGGTGCCATCCAACGCGAAAACACTTGAAGCCATTGTAAGTCCTTTAATACTTGAATCACAATCATTAACGGCATAACAATCATGGCTAACTGAACAATCCCAAGTGCGGCTGTTTGCAAAGCCTCAAGAAGAACAGGTATGACTCCACCTACACTTTCTTCTTTCACTGCAACCAGTCCGTATTGGGCACGTTCACTTCCACCCTGCCATACGAGATTAATCACTATTCCTGAAAAAATTGCCAACCCAATCCTCACGGTAAGAGCAATCCAAAGCTTTACTCCTACCTTTATGGCGACACTCGATTCCACGAGCATATTATGTGAAAAAGAAAGCATAACTGCGATGATAAACACTTCTTTTACCGATAAATCAATCGTTAGCATTGCACCGATAGCCGCGTACAGGTTTAGAAAGTTTCCTAGTACGAGAGGAATCGCTGCGTCACCAGAAAGTCCAAAAATCCCCATCAAAGGGGTAATTAACTCAATCACCCATGGCAGAACAGGGGTGTGCTGCAGCAAAGCAACGATAAGGGCAACCGGAAAAATAATTTTCCCCAATGCCCAAACGGTCTTCAAACCGACGAAAAACCCTGCTTTCGTAGATTGTAGCATCTTCTTCTCCTGCTCCCTATTTACTTATTAGGATGAGGGTAGTTTCCCCTGAAGCAAGCCTTTGTTCCAAAGGAACACCAGCTAGCGGAAGGGGAAACTGCCCCTCTCCCTTATTTAATATTAGGTGGAGTTCCTCCTCAACAAAGCCTTTGTTGCTAGCAACACCAGCTTTCGTAAGGAGAAATTGCACCCTTTTCTCTATATCCTACACACTCTGGTCCAAATAACGAACCTTTGCATATCCTTTTACTCTTCGATAAACGATTAAACCAACAGCTAGAAGAATTAAGGCAATTGAAATCGTTTGGGCAATACGTAAAGATTCAGTCAGCATCAAACTATCCGTACGCATTCCTTCCACAAAGAAGCGACCGATCGAATACCATATTACATATGAAAGGAAAATCTCTCCTTGTCGCAGATTTATTCTTCTTAGTGACATTAATAGAACGAATCCTAATAGATTCCAGATCGATTCATATAAGAAGGTTGGATGATAATAGGCCCCATCTATATACATTTGATTAATGATAAACTCTGGTAAGAATAAGCCTTCTAAAAAACTTCTCGTTACCTCGCCACCATGTGCCTCTTGGTTGATAAAATTTCCCCAACGACCGATGGCTTGCCCAAGAATAATACTTGGTGCCGCGATATCCGCAAGCTTCCAAAACGATATATTTTTCTTCCTAGAAAATACAATCGCAGTAATAACCGAACCGATTAATGCTCCATGAATCGCAATGCCACCATTCCAAATCTTAATAATATCGCCTGGGTTTTGCGAGTAATAATCCCATTCAAATGCCACATAATAAATACGTGCCGAAATGATGGCAATAGGGATCGCCCAAAGCATCAAATCAGGGAAAATATCTTTATGTAGTCCCCTTCTCTCTCCTTCTCGCATTGCTAAAAATAAAGCAAGTGCAATACCCACCCCAATGATCACACCGTACCAATGGATCTGGATTGGACCGAGTGACACCGCAATCGGGTCAATCGGTTGAATAGTTGATTCCATTACAGCTCATCCCCCTTAGGATTAATGTTCTTCGTCATGCTCGCCTTCTTCAATCACATCTGCCAGACGATTCGTAAACTGTTCCGCTGCGTTCACTCCCATTCGTTTTAGACGGAAATTCATCGCTGCTACTTCAATAATAACGGCTAAGTTACGACCAGGTCGAACAGGAACCGTTAGTTTTGTTAAATCCGTATCAATGATACGCAATTTTTCTTCGTCTAAACCTAAACGATCATATTGCTTGTTTTGATCCCATAACTCAAGGTTAATCACTAAGGTAATTCGTTTATGACTTCGAACTGCTCCTGCACCGAATAGCGTCATCACGTTAATAATTCCTAATCCACGAATTTCAAGTAGATGTTCAATCAATTCCGGAGAGTTACCAATCAGCGTATCTTCATCCTCCTGGCGAATTTCTACGCAATCGTCAGCAACCAATCGGTGGCCACGTTTAACTAATTCAAGAGCTGTTTCACTTTTTCCGACGCCACTTTTCCCCGTAATTAGAACCCCTACTCCATAAATATCTATGAGAACCCCATGAACAGCGGTTGTAGGTGCAAGCTTACTTTCTAAAAAGTTCGTCAAACGTCCAGAAAAACGTGTCGTCTTCTGTCTAGAACGCATAAGCGGCACAGCCTCACGTTCACACGCTTCAATCAGTTCTTCAGGTACATCAAGCTCCCTTGTTACAATAATTCCAGGAGTTACATCCGTACAAAGCTTTTCCATACGAATGGCACGCTCGGTTGGTGATAATTTTTCCGCAAAAATCAACTCCGTTTTACCAAGCAATTGAACTCGTTCGGCTGGATAATAATCAAAGAAACCTGCTATTTCAATACCCGGTCTTGAAATATCACTCATCGTAATCGGGCGATTTATTCCTTCTTCTCCACTAATTAACTCAAGTTCGAATTTTTCAATAATATCTTTCGTACGTACTTTCGCCATGGTCGTCTTCCTCCTCTGTATGTAAAGAGACAATTCCTATCTATTTTACCATCTTTTTTTAAAGAACCAAATTTGATCCTCATATTTTGTCAAAAAAATGCCCCTCCTCAAAATCGAGAAGGGGTAGAAATTAAGGGAGAAACTCTTTTACTTGTTCACTTACAAAAAACTCACTTCCATTGAAAATCGATACTCCATTCAGTGAATGTGGCTTTCCGTTTACCGTAATGATGTTTTTATTAGCAGGGATTTCAATGGAGACATCTTTTTTAGTAGCTACAAATACAGGATTATATTTTTTTGAGTGATCCATTTTTGTAACGTAACCTTGCTTCTGAAATGCATCCTTTGCATTAATAAACAACGATTGACTCAACTTTTCTAAGTTAAATCCCATGAACGCTGCCATTTTTTCAGGTAACTCCGTATTCTCTAAGTAGCCTGAAGGATGAGACGGACCATAAGCGTATAGAAATACATCTTCTCCCGTATGACCACCTGTTGTAAAACCAAGTTGGGCTTTTTTCGCTAACATCGCAGATAGATCCGCACCTACATGATTGGAGTTTTTCAGCATAGTTAATTCGTTGTTTGATAAATCATCTAGACCATACAACTGCGCCACTTGTTTGATATTGGATCGATCCGGCTCTAGGTCCTGCATTGCACCCTCGATCGTCCTCTTTGCTTTTTTCAATGGCTGAATGAAGCTTTCAACAGGAGTGTGCGCATACGATCTAGACGTCTGCCGATTCCCCATTGAGATCCCACTGTTTCCATGATCGGTCACAGCAATCACCATCGTATTTCCATCTTTTTCTGCAAACCTAACTGCTTCCTTTACCGCCTCGTCGAAGGCTAACACATCGCTAATCATCCCAACAATATCATTATTGTGAGCAGCCCAATCAACCTTGCTTCCTTCCACAAATAGGAAAAATCCATCTTCGTCTTTTGAAAGAGTTTGAATCGCTTTGTTTGTCATCTCAGCAAGAGTGGGCTCGGAGGGTTTGGTTGCCGGACGGTCTATATCATAGGCAAGAGACTTTTCCGCAAAGCTTCCCCAAATTTTTGTACCATTCGCCTTTTGTAATTCACTTCTCGTGTCGACCCATTGATAGCCGTTTTCTTTAATCACCTTTTGTAGATCTTCTTGATCTTTACGATTTGTTAAATGAACGGTTCCACCACCAAGTACCACATCGATGTCTTGAAACACCTGTTGTTCGGCAATATCTTCTTGCTGCTTCCGACTTAGAACATGCGTGGAAAATCCAGCAGGTGTGGCGTGTTGAATTTCGGAAGTGGCAACGATACCCGTCGCCTTCCCTACTTGTTTTGCTCCTTCAAGGACATTGGCTACCGGCATGAGTGCATGCTTCGGGTTTTCATCCTGCTTTCCCGGTGTCGTAATTTTCGAAGGTAGAAGTCCAATATAATGCTCATCCGTTTTGTTCCCAGTCGCTAGAGCGGTTGCCGCAGCGGCTGAATCTGTAATGGCAGATTCTGCAGAATACGTTCTCACGCCACCCGTCAAGATTTGATCTAGTGCAAGATCTCTTCCTTTATACCAGCGCGCTAATGTGACCGCTCCCGAACTTGTTCCGTCCATCACCATCATAATGACATTTCTCGGTGGCTCGGTTTTCGGCTGCTCGGCTTTCATCTCTGTACACCCTACACTTCCAAGTAAAATGATACATGCTAAGGTTGTAATCAGCAGTTTCTTGCTCATAAAAGCCTCCCTTCCCAATCGTTGTTTATTTTACTCAGGTTGTTGGAAAGTAAACGGGGAAATGGAAATTCGTGATGAAAAAGTTGAACTTTTGGGGAATAGCTAGTGAGGTTTCATGTCTTCAAATATGTACTTGGGATCGCAAGTAATTTTCTTGAATCGCAAATATAAATTTAAAATCGCAAATAAACTTCTAGAATCGCAAAAATATCTTTAAAATCGCAAGTAATTTTCTTGAATCGCAAAAATAAAATAAATATCGCAAATAAGTTTCTAGAATTGCAAAAATATCTTTAAAATCGCAAATAAATTTCTAGAATCGCAAGAAAAACCACAGGGCTCATTTAAAATTAAGATAAATCCATTGATTTTTACTAAAACCCTCCCCTTTTTCATATAAAAACCCTCCTTTGGTTTCAAAAGGAGGGTGGAAACTTAGTCATTTTCCTTTTTTCTCGAAAAAACGGTTTTCTGAAGAATGACATTAACTACCGACATGATAAGCGCGATGAAGAAGGCCATCCAGAATCCTTTGATTTCAAAAGAGGAACCAACCAATTCATCAGTGAGCAGAAGCGTCAATGCATTGATGACTAGCAAGAATGCACCAAGTGTCACAAACGTGATCGGCAGAGTTAATATGATTAAAATAGGCCTTACCAGCATATTTAGAATCGCTAATATGAAACTCGCGGCCAATGCCGCTCCAAAGCCTTCTATATAAAAGGAGTTATCAAAATAGCCTGCCAGCGCGATAAACAAAATCGCATTAATTCCTATTCCTATTAGCCATCTCATCGCAATCATCCATTCTTATTTCACTTTTTTCAACGAAATCGAACCGGTCTTTGTATCTGCAAGAATTGTTGTGAAGGTATCCAGTGGTCTTGTAGACTTGAAACTAAATATTTTTTGAACAACTTCGCTCTTATTTTCTACAACTGTAATATCGTCAACGTCTACTTGGAAACCGCCAAGATTGGACTTTAGTTCACCGCTTAATGCCCATGATGCGGGTACCTTCACTTTGATAGAGCCTGTTGTTGCTTTGGCTACTACCACATCACTTTGGTTTCCAGTCAGCTCACATTCAATATTTCCGTTAAAGGATTGGAGGTCGAGCTTTTTATAAGTACCATCCACTCTGATAGCTCCATTAATTGTTTCCGCTTCAAAGTCTTGAATTTGACTTTGTTGAACGGAAATTTGCCCATTGGCTGTTTCCAATTCTGCCTTTGAGACCTTCACGTTCGACACATCCACTTTTCCGTTTGCAGTTTTTGCTTTAAACGACGCCACCATAAGGTTTTCACTTGTAATCGGCCCGTTAAACATGCGAATGCGAATCTGATCAAAATCAGTAGAAGGCACGTACACCTTTGCCTGTACCTTCATCCACTTTTGTTGTGCTCCGAAACGTAGTTTATCCCCTTCCACCGAAAATAACACATCTTTGATAAAAAGGCTTTTCGCTTCCTCTGGTGATTCCACACGGTACACTTTGGCTTCACATTCAACACGAACATCCGATTGATTCCAAGGAATAAGGCTCACCGAACCATTGGCCACGTCAATATCAATATCCTTCACTCTTGTGTGGGTTTGTTGATATATATGCGAAACATCTACCGATTGACCAAAATTCCAATCAAGATCAAAATCTTTAATCTTTTTAAACGCGACATCAACAAACTCTAGTATTTTTTCTTTGGCAGATTGAGCCTTTTGATAAGAAAAACCTGACGACTTTTTCCCTTCCTCAAAATTCACAACCGTTGAAAGCTCATTGTATAATTTCTGTTGCTTTTCTTCCATTGATGAATTGGATTTCTCCAACTCTTCTAATAGCAACAATGCTTCATCTACCTTGAGTTTTCCTTCTTCTACCATCTGTAAGATCCGTTTTCTCTCTTCTTTCATGGCTAGACCCTCCCCAATGAACTAGTAATCTTCATTTGCAAAAACTTTAATGGCTTTTACCAGATTCCAAATCGTAACGATGATAGCGATTAGCCCCGTTAACAGCGCTCCGACCATAATAGCAATCGGTGCTGTGTCTGTTAATTGATTCGTCAAATCTAGGTAAACCGCTGAACCGACTAGAAACGGAACGGGAATAATTGGAATTAAATGCGACAAAAAGGCTTTCTTCGCATGCTGCTTAACATAAGAACTAGATGAAACTAGAAACACGACCAATGGAAAAATAAAGCCAGCAAAAAAGATACTCAAGTAACTCAGACCAGCCAACACTTTCTCTGTATTCATTTTCCTTCATCTCCTCTGCTCATATGTACGTTCTTAATAAATAAAAGTTTCATGAATTTTGAGGAGAGTGATACAAATAGGAGCAATTCCTTATACGGAACTGCTCCCCATTTTACGCGTTAGTTACTTGCTCTTCCTTTTGCTGAATTTGCTTCTTCATTCGCTCACGATCACGTTCGAGAATCGGCTTTAAGTATTTCCCTGTATACGAAATGGGTACTTCTGATACTTGTTCCGGAGTCCCCATCGCAATAATGGTACCTCCCTTATCGCCACCCTCCGGTCCGAGGTCGATAATATAGTCGGCTGCTTTAATGACATCGAGGTTATGCTCAATGACCAGTACCGTATCACCGTTTTCCACCAGGCGCTGGAGGACGACAAGCAATCGTGAAATATCATCCACGTGTAACCCTGTGGTCGGCTCATCGAGAATATAGAACGAGCGACCCGTGGATCGGCGATGAAGCTCAGACGCAAGCTTCACCCTTTGCGCTTCTCCACCAGATAAAGTCGTGGCAGGTTGACCGAGCGTAACGTAACCCAGACCCACATCGTGGATAGTCTGAAGCTTTCTTTTAATTTTTGGGATATTTTCGAAATATACAAGTGCATCTTCTACCGTCATATCAAGTACATCCGAAATATTCTTGCCTTTATATTTTACTTCTAGCGTTTCACGGTTATAGCGTTTACCATGACACACTTCACAAGGGACATATACATCCGGCAAAAAGTGCATTTCGATTTTAATTATTCCGTCTCCACGGCATGCCTCACAACGGCCACCCTTGACATTAAAGCTAAAACGCCCCTTTTTATAACCTCGAACCTTTGCTTCATTGGTCGTTGCAAACACATCACGAATATCATCGAACACCCCAGTGTAAGTTGCTGGGTTCGATCTTGGAGTACGACCAATTGGTGATTGATCGATATCAATGACCTTATCCAGATGCTCGATCCCTTTGATTTCTTTATGCTGACCAGGCTTGGTTTTTGCACGATTTAGCCTTTGAGCCAATGATTTATGAAGAATTTCATTGATCAATGTACTTTTTCCTGAACCTGAAACACCGGTTACCGCGATGAACATGCCAAGCGGGAACTTTACGTTTACATTGTTCAAGTTATTTTCCTTGGCGCCTTTAATCTCGACATATCTACCATCACTTTTTCTTCGCTCAATAGGTAGCGGAATAAATTTCTTACCAGCTAAATACTGACCGGTTAACGAGTTTGGATCGTCCATAACCTCCTGAGGTGTTCCAGCAGAAACAATTTGTCCTCCATGAACTCCTGCTCCTGGACCCACATCAATTAAGTAATCGGCAGCAAGCATTGTATCTTCATCATGCTCAACAACGATTAAAGTGTTTCCGATATCACGCATATTTTTCAACGTATCAATCAATCGGTCATTGTCTCGCTGATGAAGTCCAATCGATGGCTCATCGAGGATGTAAAGCACACCGGTTAATCTAGAACCAATTTGTGTGGCTAAACGAATCCGTTGCGCTTCTCCACCGGATAAAGTTCCCGCCGCACGGTTCAACGTTAAATAATCAAGTCCGACATTGATTAAGAAACCAAGACGTTCTTTAATTTCACGAAGAATTAAGTTAGCTATTTTCGTTTCTTTTTCCGTTAAGTCGAGATGGTCAAAGAAATGATGAGCTTCTTGAATCGAGAAGGATGTCACTTTGCCAATATGGTGGTTGTTGATTAGCACCGCTAATGTTTCCTTCTTTAAGCGGTCACCTTTACAAGTCGGACAGTGATGCTGAGCCATGTACTTTTCCATTTGCTCACGAATGAAATCAGAGCTTGTCTCCTTGTACCGGCGCTCTACATTTCGAATGACACCTTCGAATTGGATATAGCCTTCACGGATTTGACCGAAGTCATTTTCGTAACGGAAATAGATATCATCTTCTTTTGATCCAAATAGCACCTTTTCAAACAAATGCTTTGGAATATCCTTCACAGGGATATTCATATCAACTCCAAAATGGTTACACACGGCTTCTAATAGCTGTGGATAGTACTGAGAGCTTGTCGGCTCCCACGGTGCGATGGCATGCTGTTTTAACGATAACTCTTTATTCGGAACTACAAGGTCCACATCCACTTCAAGCTTTGATCCTAATCCATCACAGTCCGGACATGCACCGAACGGACTGTTAAAGGAGAACATACGAGGTTCAAGCTCCGTGATCGAAAAGCCACACAATGGACAGGCATGATGTTCGCTGAATAGCAACTCCTCTTCACCGATGACATCAATAATCACTTTTCCTTCACCAAGACCAAGAGCGGTTTCAAGGGAATCAGCCAGACGCGCAGTGACTCCCTCCTTAACGACAATTCGGTCAACAACCACTTCAATCGTATGCTTTTTGTTTTTCTCGAGTTCGATTTCGTCTGAAAGGTCGAGCATTTCTCCGTCCACACGAACGCGAACAAAGCCTTGCTTTTTAATATCTTCAAAAACTTTTATATGTGTCCCTTTACGACCCGAAACAATCGGGGCAAGTACTTGGAGCTTTGTACGCTCAGGATACTCCATAATTCGGTCGACCATTTGCTCGATCGTTTGGGAGCTAATTTCAATTCCGTGATTCGGACAGGTCGGTCGGCCCACTCTTGCATACAATAATCGTAAATAATCATAAATCTCTGTAACCGTTCCGACGGTCGAACGAGGGTTACGACTCGTTGTCTTCTGATCAATTGAAATAGCAGGTGAAAGTCCTTCAATCGTATCCACATCGGGCTTATCCATTTGCCCTAAAAACTGTCTTGCGTACGCAGATAATGACTCTACATACCGCCTCTGCCCCTCAGCATAAATCGTATCGAATGCGAGAGAGGATTTCCCCGAACCTGAAAGTCCTGTCAGTACGACGAGCTTGTCTCGCGGAATGGTCACGTCGATATCTTTTAAATTATGAGCTCTAGCCCCTTTAACTATGAGCTTTTCCATTGCCATTGGTTTGTCATCCTTCCGCTTTCAACTCTAATATTAAATCGCGAAGCTCTGCCGCTCTCTCGAAGTTTAGCGCCTTGGCTGCTTCTTTCATTTCCTTCTCCATATCCTCAATTAGCTTATCACGCTCTTTTTTCGTAAGCTTTGTAAGCTTTTCTGTTGTCTTGTACTCTGCTTCATCCTCAGCCGCATGTGTGGCACGAATGGCATCTCTTATATCTTTTTGGATCGTCATCGGTGTGATTCCATGCTTCTCATTGTACTCTTCTTGAATGGCCCGACGACGTTTCGTTTCTGAAATCGCAAGCTCCATTGAATTGGTCATTCGATCGGCATACATCACCACATGACCGCGGGAATTACGCGCCGCACGACCAATGGTTTGGATCAACGAACGCTCTGAACGAAGGAATCCTTCCTTGTCCGCATCCAAAATGGCTACTAACGAAACCTCAGGAATATCGATCCCTTCCCTTAACAAGTTGATTCCTATGAGAACATCATATTTTCCTAGTCGCAGCTCACGAATGATTTCTATTCTTTCAAGTGTCTTTACCTCAGAGTGTAGATATTGTACCTTGATACCGATTTCTTTCAAGTAATCTGTTAAATCCTCGGACATCTTTTTTGTTAACGTTGTGACAAGAACGCGTTCATTCCTCTTAATTCGCTCATGAATCTCACCGATAAGGTCATCAATTTGCCCTTCAATCGGACGAACATCTATGGTGGGATCAAGCAACCCTGTTGGGCGAATGATTTGTTGAACCATTTCTGGCGTATGTTCAAGCTCATATGGTCCCGGTGTAGCTGAAACAAACACAATTTGATTGATCTTCTCCTCAAATTCTGTAAATGTTAAGGGTCGGTTATCCATCGCTGAAGGCAAACGGAACCCATGATCCACTAGAACCTGCTTACGCGCTTGGTCGCCGTTAAACATTCCACGAACTTGCGGAAGCGTCACATGTGACTCGTCGATTACAATTAAAAAGTCTTCCGGAAAATAATCGATCAATGTATACGGTGTTGACCCAGGTGGTCTTAGCGTTAGATGACGGGAGTAGTTCTCAATTCCCGAACAAAAGCCCATCTCCCTCATCATTTCTAAATCGTAACGCGTTCGTTGCTCTAATCGCTGAGCCTCAAGAAGCTTTCCATTTTCACGCATGTCGGCTAGGCGTTCTTCAAGCTCCTTCTCGATATTCTCAATGGCAACAAGCAACTTTTCTTCACGTGTAACGAAGTGGGAAGCCGGGAAAATAGCCACATGTTCTCTTTCTCCAAGAATCTCCCCTGTTAATGCATCGACCTCTCGAATGCGATCAATTTCATCACCAAATA
Organism: Bacillus sp. (in: firmicutes); assembly: GCA_011524525.1. Lineage (GTDB taxonomy): Bacteria > Bacillota > Bacilli > Bacillales > Cytobacillaceae > Robertmurraya_A. Next base: position 44,680 of record WTKE01000018.1, read on the forward strand.
GCTCCACACGCAAGCAATGTTCATCACGTGAAGCTGGGAAAATCTCGACCACATCACCACGAACACGGAATGTTCCGCGCTGAAAGTTAATATCATTTCTTTCATATTGAATATCTACTAAGCGATGCAAGAGCTGATTTCGTTCAATTTCCATCCCTGTTCTTAGTGACAGCACAAGTTCACGGTATTCCTCAGGAGAACCGAGACCGTAAATGCAAGAAACACTCGCAATGATGATGACATCTTTTCTTTCAAACAAAGAAGATGTAGCGGAGTGACGAAGCTTATCAATTTCATCATTGATGCTCGCATCTTTTTCAATAAACGTATCCGTAGAAGGTACATATGCTTCTGGCTGATAATAATCGTAATAGCTAACAAAATACTCAACCGCATTATTCGGAAAAAATTCCTTAAACTCACTATAGAGTTGGCCAGCGAGCGTTTTATTGTGAGCGATCACAAGTGTCGGCTTATTCACTTCTTTAATTACATTTGAGATCGTGAATGTTTTTCCAGTCCCTGTTGCTCCGAGCAACGTCTGACGTTTTTCACCGTTATGTATTCCATCAACAATCCTTTGAATTGCTGCAGGCTGATCTCCTTGTGGTGAGTATTTTGAGACTAATTCAAATTGGTCCTTCACAAGTACTCCTCCTATTAAAAGCATCCATTAGAATTTCATCTATAGTAACTAGCAAGGTTGGACCTAGCTGAGCAAATATCCTTTATTTTCATATTAATCATTCTACCACAAAACAGGGAAAACAAACCAATAATATACGAACAAATATTCGATGTTTTTCTTTTTTGCCATGAAGTCTGTCAGTCACAGTCGAAAAAAGGTCAATCAAACGTTTGATTGAATTGACCCAAACACGCTCTGTAAGTGAAAAATGCATAAAAAAACTTGTCGAAAATTTCATCGACAAGCCTCTACCTACGACCGTTTTTTTGCCCTCTCTCGAACCATTTTTGAGTACGCAAACCCAACCGTTAATGACAATGCATCTACAATAATGAGCGATAAGGAATCAGTATAACCCTTATAAACCGATGCAGCTATTAGTGCAACTGTAAGCAATAAACCAATCACATGGCTGTATGTAACTCTTGTGAAAAAAATAACGAGAGCACCAGGGATAAAAAGACCCAATACATACTTCATCTCGTTCAACCCCTCTTTGTTACCACTTATATTATTAGAATATATCGTCAACTCCTGTTGCACAAGTATATCACTTAAGGAAAGTGCATACTAAGAAAAAAATGAAAGGGGTATGACGAATATGGCAAGAAAAAGACGTCCATTAATCCCAGAGGCTAGAGAGGCATTAGATTCGTTAAAAGCAGATGTCATGAAACAGAGAGGATATGTGGTCTCTAAGGATAACCCAGATCAGGTTAAATACGAAGTGGCTTCTGATATGCAGATTCCACTGAGTAGAGGCAATAACGGAAATCTCACCTCCCATCAGGCTGGGAAAATCGGTGGTCAAATCGGTGGAAGCATGGTCAAAGAAATGGTTAGACTTGCACAAGAAAGAATGAGAAATCAATCGTCAGAATAATAAAAATGCCTCTAAATGAGGCATTTTCAGCTTGCTGCACCGTATTTCGTTAATATATCTTCATAATTAGAACGCTCCACTGGAGGTGAGTAGAAATATCCTTGCACCTCGAAGCAATTCATATTTTGCAGAAACCCGATTTGATTCGACGTTTCCACACCTTCCGCAATCACCTTCAGATTTAGGTTGTGAGACATTGAAATGATAGCTGAAATGATTTCCTTATTGCTTTCATAATCAGCGATGAAGGATTGGTCAATTTTCAAACGATCAACAGATAGCTTTTGCAAATAACTTAAGGAACTATACCCTGTTCCAAAATCATCGACACTTATCTCAACCCCGACTTCCCTGAGGGCAAGCAGGTTTCGATTGACTCGTTCTTCTCCACGCATAATAACACTTTCCGTAATTTCAATCTCAATATCACTGCCTTCTATCTTATAGTAAGTTAAGTTTTTAATAATAAAATCGACAAAGTCTTCTTGGTAAAAATGAATGACAGAAATATTAATAGAAGTTCTTGGCACCGGCATACCTTTCCGTTTCCACTCCCCAATTGTTTCGAATACTTCCTTAATGACAAATCTCTCAAGATCAATAATTAAGTTACTTTCTTCGGCGATAGGAATAAACTCACTTGGGGGAATAAACCCGTTCTCTTCATGTTCCCAACGAATGAGTGCCTCTGAGCCCACCAAGAGGTTTGAACCCGTATCAAATTTCGGTTGATAATAAACCGTTAGCTTGCGATTATTAATATCTCTTCGAAGATCACTTTCTATCTTTATTTTATTATGTGATTGCTCCTTCATCGTCTCCTCATACACAACATATCGATTGGATCCTTGGTTTTTTGCTCGATACATCGCAAGATCTGCTGCCTTTAATAATTCCAAAATCGACTCTCCATCTTTCGGAAAATATGCCACACCGATGCTCGCTGTAAGTAAAAAGTCGAAGCCATCAAGTACGATCGGGGTACGAAAACCTTCAATAATTTTTTGAGCAATCTCATCATAGTCGGCTGGATGAGGGAGTAAAGCAGCAAACTCGTCTCCCCCAAGCCTTGCAATCGTACAATTTTTAGGCATGAGCTCCTCAAGTTTTTTCCCGGTTTCTTGAAGAATTTTATCACCGAAAAAATGACCAAATGTATCATTAATCCGTTTAAAACGATCAAAATCAATATAAAAAAGATAAAAAGGTTTATTTTCACCAATCGCCTCTGCTGCCACTTTTTCAAGCTTCCGTTTATTCGGTAAGTTGGTTAAATCATCGTGATACGCAAGGTAGCGAATCGTCTCCTCGGCATGCGTCTTCTCCGTTATATCTCGTACAATTCCATATACCCCAATCAGTTCTTCTTTCACAATGATTCGAACAGGCGTAATTCTAACATCAATAAAAAAACCATCTCGATGTCGTAGTTTAACTTCTACTGATTGTATTTCTCCTTGAAGAACACATTGTAAATAATGATTAATTTCCTCTTCATCGTAGATTAATAGCTCTTGGAAATGGAGGCCCTTTATCGCTTCCTGATCATAGCCCGTAAGCTTAAAGGCTTCCTTATTCGCATGAATAATTTTCCCTGACAAGTTTACAGCAAATACGGCATCAGGATTATGATTAAATAGCGATAAATACGATTGAATGTTACGCATCAATAAACGTTCGCCAAACAGGTCAGGAACCAACATGAAAGCAAGATTCGTAATGACACTATATGTAAAGGGCAAAAGAATAAACAATGGTTTTGTATTATCCACACCAATTTCTTCAAGATTCAGCATAGATACCACAACCATAAAAGGAATCCCAGCAAAGGCAGCTCCACCAAGAATACTACCAACAAGTTTCCATCTAGATAGAAATTGATAAATATCTGAATTTGTTATTTGAATAAGAAAGCGAAGCAAGGAAAACATCGTTGCTAATGTTAAAAATACAGTCATGGTCCCAAGCATCGGCTTTATATCAAGGTGGTCCGAGTATAGAAGATAAAAACCAAGACTAAGTGTACCTAAAATACAAACCGTAACGAACAATCCTGCAAATATATACTGAATCGAGCTATTTAGTCGTTGCTTCGTTACACCAAGAGCAATATAAGATCCAATAAAGCAGAAGTAAAAACTTAATTGAAAGTATAGATTGATATTCCCTGTAGAGTAAGGTAATTCCATTGCCAAACAAACCAATAACAACGCTAACCAAAAAGTAAAGCCTAGCATTAACGAGTATACTACTCTCCTCATAAACGTATAATTTTCTAGCTTCAACCGACGACAAAATTCTGCCCCTAATGTACAGCATATTATCGAAATGAAGATAGCAATCAACACATCGCTTAAATTGAACACATAAAATGTGGCAGACCCAAGCAAATTAACCCCTCATCCCAGAGCAAAATTCAGTAGACTGCCATTTCCGACCTACTGTTGGACTCCATTTTACCATGATTCGACAGTATTATCCTACTATTTTCGCAGGGAAAAAGGATTATTTATTCGGTCAGCGAATAAAAGACCCACCTGATTTGAAGGCGGGTCTTCGTCTAGTTTCATGATTCTTTATAACCGAGATAATTTAGAAAATAAATGCGTCGATTGCGTATGCTCCTGGACCTGTTAACGCAACACCAATGGCTACCACTAATAATGTTAGGTTGAATTCATATCCATTTGCTGTTGACCATAACCCATTGGCACCGTGAACTTTTACAATCGCCATGACCATTGTTGCAGCAATCAGTAGGCCTGCAAGTGGAGTTAAGAATCCAGCAGCAAAGAATAATCCTCCCACTAACTCAGCTAACCCAGCAAAGAGAGCCATTGTTACACCTGGCTTTAATCCAAGCGACTCCATCCAGCCACCTGTTCCTTTTAGTCCGTAACCGCCGAACCAACCAAATAATTTTTGTGCACCATGACCAATGAATAATAACCCGATAACGACACGAATTAATAATAATCCTAAATCTAACATCATGTAATTCCTCCTAGTTGTTTGTTAATTTGATCGTTCTTCTACTTTTTTCTTCGTTTTTCTTAGTACATCTATTAAACTGTTTACCTCATGTTGATCTAATGAAGCAAACATGGAATCAATCAGTACTTGATGCTCTGGAATAAGGGCTTCCATTAATATTCTCCCTTTATCCGACAAAGAAATATGAATGGCTCGTCGATCTCCTGGACAAATATTTCGCTCTAAAAAACCCTTTTGTACCAGCTTATCAACCACATACGTCATCGAACCGCTAGCGATAAGAATGCTGCTCCCCACTTGATGAATCGTCTGAGTCCCCTTATGGTAAAGAACTTCAAGAACCGAAAACTCTGTCACGCTTAGATCATGTTTTGCCACATTTGCCTTGATACATTCTTGAATTGCCTTTGTTGTTTGCATGAGGAGCAGAAAAGGTTCATTAGAACAAATCTTATCCATATGCTCACCTCCTTGTCCTTTTATCTTTAATTCAAATATCTTTAATACGAGATAATAATATTACGAATTCGAGATATTGTCAATGGATATTTTGAGAGTTCTGTTCTTATACCTAACTCCCCCTTGAAAACCAGCTCCTGAGGTCATCAACATGTTTTTATGACCTCATCCCTTATAAATTAGCTATTCTCAGGTCATAAACCTGACTTTATGACCTGTAAGCAAATCAAAATCAAACCCCACAGGTCATAAACTCTCCTTTATAACCTGATACACATGTAAAAACATCGTCACAAGTCATAAGACCGCCTCATCAAGATAAACTCTTTATTCATTTCATTCATACAAAAAAACACCAAGCATTTTTAAATGCTTGATGTTCATTTCACAATTAGCACTGGACAGTTAGCTCGTTTGGCTACTTTATGACTCACACTTCCGAGAACGAATTCCTGTAAGCCACTTAATCCTCTGCTGCCAATCACGATAATATCCGCGTGATGATTGTTGGCATATTCGACAATCGCAGGGCCTGGATCACCTTGAAGAATCGTAACCTTGTAGGATACCTCATACGTTCTCGACATTTTTTCGACCTCTCTTATTCGTTCCTTGCGCTTACCGTCCAAATCAGCTGAGTTCCAATTGCTTAATACATCTGATTTCACTTTATCTGCATCCACGACAAAGACGATCTCTACTAGAGAGCCTGGGGTGCATTTGGCGATATGCATGGCGTTTTCAGCTGCTCTTTTTGCATGATCGGATCCGTCAGTAGCTAAGATGATATTTTTATACAATGGATAATTTCCTCCTTTTGATAAAATAGTCTAATATGTAGAGTATGCGTGAAAAGCATCATGATCGCAGTGATATTCCTCACCACCCCCATCAACAAAAAGAGAGACATATTCCCATGTACAAGCCCATATAGTTTAAGGTAGAATATAAAACGTAATTGTTACGGTTTAATGAATACATAGGAGGGACATATGAATCGGATTGTTCGCACGAACTTGTTTGATATTACTGGATTGATTTTATTAGCAGCTGCTTTTCTTTTACTATCATTAAAATTAGACGTAGGGGACGTTCTTCCCTCCTCATTTTTAAATCTTAATACCATTTTTCTAAGTATATTAATAGAAGCTTTTCCTTTTGTACTTATTGGTGTTTTAATTGCAGGTGTGATTCAAATCTTTGTAACCGAGGAACATATTCAGCGCTGGATTCCTCAAAGCAGGACGAAGGCCATTATCATGAGTTGTGTAGTCGGTGCATTGTTCCCTGCCTGTGAATGTGGAATTGTACCGATTGTTAGACGACTTGTATCTAAAGGGGTTCCTCTATATGCGGCCATTGGTTTCATGCTAACGGGGCCACTTATCAACCCCATCGTGATTGCATCCACGTATATGGCGTTTGGAAATAACGCAGCCATTGCTGGGTGGAGAATGGGACTTGGGTTTGCGGTTGCTCTCATTGTTGCTTTTCTAGTGAGCTTTTTCTTTAGAGGTCATCAATTCAAGGAGGCTTTGGTCAGCACACAAACCCTTACAGCAAGTAGAAAAAAAGAAGCTTTTACCAAGCGATGTTTCTCGATGCTTACCCACTCCATTGATGAGTTTTTCGATATGGCGAAGTTTTTAATTTTTGGAGCTTTTCTTGCTGCCGCTGTCCAAACGTATATGCCAGCAAAATCCTTATTAGAAGCAGGAGATGGTCCTTTTTCCTCCATTGCTGTTATGATGGGTCTTGCTTATGTACTATCTCTTTGCTCGGAAGCTGATGCTTTTATCGGCTCCTCCTTTAATAGCATTTTCCCAACACCATCTGTCCTCGCCTTTCTTATTTTCGGACCAATGATTGATTTAAAAAATACGCTTATGATGCTAAGTGTGTTTCGTGCAAAATTTGTGTTTAGTGTTCTGTTCTTTGTTGCAACGACTGTGTTTTTATCCATTGTGCTCGTGCAGAGCTTTTTATAAGGAGGGATTATAGGTGGTCTTCCAAGCCCAACAAGCTGTGCGTGCAGCCATATTGCTTTTTTTCACGGTGTTAATTTTCAAATTTCACTATACAGGTGATATTACAAAATTTATTAATCCGAAATACATCGGACTCAGCCAGATTGCATCTGTTTTGTTCCTTATTTTGTTCTTCATTCAGATTACACGAATTTGGGAGAAAAAGAATCATCACCATCATCATGACCATGAGTGCAGCCATAATCACGACTGTGACCATAACCATGACCATGGAAATACACCGATGACCCTAAAAAAAGTAATCTCATACGCCATCATTGCCTTTCCTCTGGTAACGGGTTTTACCATACCAGCAAAAGTGCTCGATTCCTCTATCGCAGAGAAAAAGGGGGGAATGGCGGTGATTACAGGAAAAAGTGAAAAATCTTCTACCGATGAGCCAACAAATGAAGAAGTAACTCAATCATCTGACACGGAGGTAGTTCCAAATCCATATGGAGAAATCACTCAAGATGAGATGAATTCTCTTGTGCAAAAATTAAAGCAAAGTGACCCAATTGACATGGATGATTATGTGTATTATTTAAACTATGAAGAAATTAGTAAGGACGTATCGTCTTATAAAGGGAAAGAAATTACATTAAAGGGCTTTGTTTATAAAGAGGATGGCTTTCAGTCAGATCAGCTTGTGATCTCCCGCTTCTTGATTACTCACTGTGTGGCCGATGCTAGTATTATTGGTTTCTTAACACAGTTTGATGAAGCAGCAACTATAGAAAAAGACACATGGGTGGAAGCCACCGGTGTACTAGATGTAACGACCTATAATGGGACGGAAATGCCTTTTATCAAAATTACCGACTGGAAAACGATTGAGGAACCATCAGAACCCTACCTATTTCCGTTAAACGTAAGAATTTTATAATAAATAGAGGGGAGAATGGCATCAATTAGTCATTCTCCCCTCCTTTTATGTTATTCATCTTTTTCATCATAGGCGATTAGCACGATATTTTCGTTTGTTTCCTTCCGCAATTCCTGCTCAAGTGAGGTGATTTTGTCTAGTTGGTTTTTCTCCAGATTGGCTACAGGGAAATTTTCATACACACTCATCTAAATACCCCTTTCTAAGGTGATAATTAGATTTTTTCCATGTAAGATCTCAATTATGCAAATTAGCGATTCACGACTCGCTGTATATGAATAATCAAGTATAATTTCTCGTTATTCGTGAGGCTGTAGTCGAATTGATTTTCGATATATTCATTAATTTTCTCCGTACATTCAAAAGCTGCTTTATGCTTCTCACGCACTGTTTCGAATAAGAACGGATCGTCATCCTCGATAGATGTTTTGCTATATAATCGTTGCGCAAAAAACTTTAAATGCGTAATAAATCGAAAATAATTTAATGATTCCTCATCGAAGTCCATTTTAAAATGATATTTAACAATATTTAAAATGTCCTGCATGACTTTTGTAATATTGGCGACATTCGGCATTTCCTGATTGAGCTCTGCATTGACGATATGCATCGCAATAAAGCTTGCTTCATCTTCTGGTAAAAGAACCCCCAGTTTCTCCTGAATGATCTTTAAGGCTTCCATACCAATGATAAATTCTTGCTTATAAAATCTTTTGATTTCCCATAAAAGAGCATTTTTAATATCGTACCCTTTTTCATTACGCTCGACCGCAAAGTGAATATGGTCTGTTAAGGATATATATATACTATCATTTAGATTTCTACCTAACCTACTTTTGGCTATCTTAATAATATCCTCAGTTACTTCCATATATTCAATAGGAACTTCATATAAAAGAGTCTTAAATTTTTCTGACATATCATTATTTTTGAGAGCAAAAATCTTCTCAATCTTGTCTTCGTCTATAGAATCTCCTGGCTTTTTTTGAAACGCCAGACCTCTCCCCATAACCACTAGCTCTTCGTTTTTTTCATTAAACGCACTGATGACGTTGTTATTGTACACTTTGGCTATTTTCATTTGACCACCTATAAGTTTATTATGGTTCTCTTACATTATTATAATGGAAATAGTGCGCGTTATAAAATCTTTTAGACATTCAAAAGAAGGAAAGCTAATCCAAGCTTTCCCATTTTTATCCAACTTATAATTTTTCCCCATTTGAAGCAATCACTTCTTTATACCAGTCAAAGCTCTTCTTCTTTGAACGCTTCAATGTGCCATTGCCTTCATTATCCTTGTCCACATAAATATAGCCATAACGTTTTTTCATTTCTCCCGTTGATGCACTAACAAGGTCGATTGGACCCCAGCTCGTATATCCAAGGATTTCAACACCATCTTCAATTGCTTCTGACATTTCAGACACGTGCTTACGTAAGTATTCAATACGGTAATCGTCTTTCACTTCACCATTTTCGTTTGGAACGTCAACCGCACCAAGACCATTTTCTACAACGAAAAGAGGTTTTTGATAACGATCATATAATTGGTTCGCTGTAATGCGGAAGCCCTTTGGATCAATCGTCCAGCCCCATTCAGACTTCTCTAAATATGGATTCTCAATCGAACCAAATACATTTCCAGAAGTAGTCTTGTTGATTTCTGGATCTGTACTTGTTGTACGGCTTGCGTAGTAGCTAAAGCCAAGATAATCTACTGTATGGCTTTTTAGAAGCTCTTCGTCTCCTGCTTCCATCACGATGTTCAAGTTATTGTCTTTAAAAAATCTCTTCGCATATCCTGGATATTTACCGCGAGATTGAACATCGATAAAGAAGAATGAATCACGATCTTTTTCCATCGCATCAAATACATCATCTGGATTACAAGAGTATGGATACGTTTGACCAGCCGCTAACATACAGCCAATTTTCATATCTGGATTGATTTCATGACCTGCTTTTACAGCCAAAGCACTAGCAACCAATTGGTGGTGAGCAGCTTGGTACTTCACTTGCTTTTTATCTTCGCCATCTTCAAATACAAGTCCCGCACCAACGAATGGCAAGTGCAGGAGCATATTGATTTCGTTAAATGTCATCCAGTACTTTACTTTGTCTTTATATCGTTTGAAAAGAGTGGTCGCATAGTTTTCAAAGAAAGTAACAAGCTTGCGGTTTCTCCAACTACCGTGATTTTTTACCAAGTTCACTGGTACGTCAAAGTGAGCAATCGTTACAACAGGCTCGATCCCATACTTTAATAACTCATCGAACACATTGTCGTAAAATTGTAATCCTGCTTCGTTTGGTTCCGCATCGTCTCCATTTGGAAAAATTCTCGCCCAAGAAATCGATAAACGTAAGGCTTTAAAGCCCATTTCTGCAAATAACGCGATATCCTCTTTGTAACGATTGTAAAAATCAATCGCTTCATGCGAAGGATAAAATTCACCTTCAAGTGGTTCATATGAAGGTAAATTACCAAGCAAGATCTCCCATCGTAATTTTCCCGTTGGCATTAAATCAACGGTTGTTAAACCTTTTCCATCTGCTAAATACGCACCTTCTGCTTGGTTTGCCGCGATTGCGCCACCCCATAAAAATCCTTTTGGAAATGCCATTTTATCCATCCTTCCTTTAAACAGCAGGAAGAAAGGAAATATATCTTTCCTTTCTCCTGAATATGTTGATTACTTACTATCTAGTGTAAATAATGGAGCACCCAATTTCACTTGTTTTACATCAGTAAGTTGTAAATTGAACTCTTTATAATTTGTTACAACGATTGGAGTTGTTAATGGCTTGCCAGCTTCTTTAATTTGCTCCATATCAAACTCAATTAGTAATTGACCTGCTTTTACATAATCACCTTGAGACACATGAGCGGTGAAAAACTTACCTTCTAATTGAACGGTATCCATACCGATGTGGATTAAAAGATCCGCACCTGCATCTGTTGTAATACCAATTGCATGCTTTGTTGGGAAAAGTGCTGACACTGTTCCTGCTACTGGTGCAACTAACTTCCCTTCACTTGGCTCAATCGCTACACCATGACCTAATGCACCAGATGAGAATGCTGCGTCTTTTACTTCTGATAAAGCGATTACTTCACCATTTAATGGACTCACTACTTCTTCATTTTGAACCTTTGTTGCTGCTACTTCCTTAGAAGCCGTAATTATATCATTTGTTTCATTTGAAGATTTCTCTTGGTTAATACCGCCAAATAAATAGGTTAAAACAAATGCAACTGCAAAACCTACGATCATTGCAATAACGGATCCCCAGAAAGTCAAATCAAGTCCTGAACCTGGTTGAATAAAGGCCGGAAGAACGAATACACCCATACCACCAAACATCCATAATTTACCTGCTGTAGCACCGATAATCGCACCACCAACTCCACCACCGATACAGCTCATGATAAATGGCTTTTTAAGCGGTAATGTAATACCGTAAATAGCTGGTTCTGTAACACCGAAAATACCTGAAATGAACGCCGGAACGCTAAGTGATTTTAAAGCTTTGTCTTTAGTTTTCAGCATAATGGCTAATACTGCACCGATTTGTGCAAAACATACCATAACAGTTGTTGCTAATACTGGGTCGTTACCCATGGTAGTTAAGTTGTTCATTGCGATTGGGACAAGGCCCCAATGTAGACCGAAGATAACAAACACTTGCCAGAATCCACCTAGAATTAAACCTGCTACAAGAGGACTTAACTCATAAATCCATATAGTTGCTGCACCTAACAAACTACCAGCCCATGTAGAGATAGGTCCGATGGCTAGGAATGTTAAAGGTACCATAATAGCAATTGTACAGAATGGAACTAGGAATGTTTTTACCACATCTGGAATAATTTTCTTTAAACCTTTTTCAACTTTTGAAGCTACAAAGCTTGCTAGAATGATTGGAATAACACTTGATGCATAACTCATCATTATCACAGGAATTCCAAAGAATGTAATGTGTATTGGCGATTCAAAGATTGTACCTTGGAAAAGTACCTTTGAAGTCTCTCCTGTTGTTAATGTTGCTAATGTAGGGTGTACTAACGCTGCTGCGATTGCCATACCGACAAACGGTGTACCACCAAATTTCTTCATTGCTGTATATCCTAAGAAGATTGGCAAGAAGTTAAATAATCCATCACCGGCAATATTCAATAATTGATAAGTTCCTGAAGTGGCTTCAACCCAACCTAATGCTAAGACTAAGGCAGCTAACCCTTTAATCATACCTGTTGCAGCCAAAACGCCCAGGATTGGAGTGAAAACGCCTGAAATCATATCAATGAATTTTGCACCCAAACCAATATTTTCATCACTGCTTGAATCACCGTTTTCGCTAACAGCACCTAGATTGCCGACTTGTAAAACAGTCGCATATACATCAGGAACATGGTTTCCAATAACAACCTGATATTGTCCTCCACTTTTCATGACGGTTACTACACCATCCATATTTTTTAACACTTCTGTATTTGCTTTGCTTTCATCCTTTAACTTAAAGCGTAGTCGTGTGACACAGTGAACAACACTGGAAACGTTTTCTTTTCCGCCCACATTGGCAAGAATATCTTTAGCTAATTGCTCGTATTTCATTTGTTGACCCTTCCTTCTTTTATATAATATTTATTTTTTCCAAATAAAAAACCTGAGCCAATTAGACACACATATAGCTAGCAATAGCGTGTTCTAATCGGATCAGGTTATGCCCACTTAAGGTAACATTCCTTCAAGGAATTTATTAAGTTTTATTTGATACGTGTAATTTATCACGGGAATTTGGTAGGTGTCAACGCTTTCTTTTAATTTTTTTAAATATTTTTATAGATTGCTGGTTTGTTTCTTATATATATAAAAATGCAAAAAAAGTTCAACTAGGAGATGTATGTCGAATGAGATCCATACCCTTCACTGTTATTCCTTTTGGGTTAAAGGCTAGTTTCTGGATACCATACGACAAGTTTTAAAAATAACGTTTACAAAATTCTTGCTTCGACAAAATATTCATGATATAGTTAACGCAATTAAACAAACAACCCTTTTAGGATTGTTACTGGTTATGCAGGCAAAACCTAAATCACGTAAACTATGAGACTAGTATGTCTTCTCTACGTGATTTAGGTTTTTTTATTTTTATCTGCTTGAAAGCGTAACCTAAAAACATAAATGGAGGTAATTCCAGATGACAAAAACATATCAATTTCCAGAAGGATTTTTATGGGGCGGTGCAACAGCTGCCAACCAATTAGAAGGTGGGTATCTTGAAGGCGGAAAAGGTATGAACTTGGCAGATGTAATGCCAGGTGGAAAAGTAAGACTAAAAGTTATTAGTGAGCCGGGATTTGATTTTAAAATCGATAAAGAAAAATATGCCTATCCAAACCATGATGGTATTGATTTCTATCATCGCTATAAAGAAGATATTGCCCTTTTTGCTGAAATGGGATTCAACACATACCGAATGAGTATTGCATGGAGCAGAATCTTCCCTCAAGGGGATGAGTTAGAGCCAAATGAAGAAGGTCTGGCTTTCTATGACCGTGTATTTGATGAACTGAAAAAATACAATATTGAACCAGTTGTTACAATCTCTCATTATGAGATCCCACTATATCTAATCACAGAATATGGTGGCTGGCGTAACCGTGAAGTTATTGGTTTCTTTGAGCGATATGCAACAACATTGTTCAAACGTTATAAAAACAAAGTGAAATACTGGTTAACTTTCAATGAAATTAACGGAGCAACACATTTGCCATTGCTTGGCCTAGGTTTCTCTCCTGAAACAGAAGAAACAAGATTACAAGAGAGCTTCCAAGGTCTACATCACCAATTCGTAGCAAGTGCTCTTGCCGTAAAAGCAGGACACGAAATCATTCCTGGAAGTCAAATTGGTTGTATGCTTGTTTATGCACCGACTTACTCTTTTGACTCAAATCCTGAAAATGTAATGCACGCTTTACAAGAACAGCGTTTGTTTAACAACTACTGTGGAGATGTACAAGTTAGAGGAGAATACCCAGCATTCGCAAAACGTTACTGGAAAGAAAACGGTATTACTTTAGATATCCAAGACGGGGACTTAGAGATCATTAAAGAGGGTCCTGTTGATTTCATTTCATTAAGCTATTACATGTCACGTACAGAAAAGAAAAATAAGACTCCAGAAGAAATTGGACAAGGTAACCTGATTGGTGGCGTTAAGAATCCATTCTTAAAAGCTAGTGACTGGGGCTGGGAAATCGACCCAACTGGTCTACGCATTGGGTTAAACCAATTATACGATCGTTACCGTGTACCTTTATTTATCGTTGAAAACGGTCTTGGTGCATACGATAAAGTGGAAGAAGACGGAAGCATCAACGACGACTACCGTATCAATTACCTTCGCGGACATATCGAAGCAATGGGTGAAGCAATCGAAGACGGCGTAGAACTAATGGGTTACACTCCATGGGGCTGTATCGACCTTGTGAGTGCATCTACAGGTGAATTGTCTAAGCGTTACGGCTTCATTTATGTAGACAAGCACGACGACGGAAGCGGTACACTTGAGCGCAGTAGGAAGAAGTCATTCTACTGGTACAAAAATGTTATTGGTACGAACGGGCAAGAGCTATAATAAATAGGAAAGCATTGGTCCTTTTTGGTGGGCCAATGCTTTTTTGTTTGCTTATGAAAACTGCGATAACACCAACACCAATGGTCCGACAATAAAGCAATAATAAGCGAAATACTTCAGATTCCCTTTCTCCATAATCCCCATAAACCACTTAAGCGAGAAGTAGGATAATAATAGAGACATCACAAATGCAACGATATAAGGAATAAGCATGTCTCCCAACTGCATGTCGCCTACTTTTAACACTATCGCTCCTAAGCTAACGGGAATATACAGGAGGAACGAGAAGCGTAAGGCTGTTTCTCTTTTCATCCCTATTCCCATCGCAGCCACAATCGTGGCACCTGAGCGGCTAATTCCAGGAATCAGTGCCACTGCTTGAGCGCAACCAACAATAAGGGCATCTCTGACCGTTAACCCTCGGTCGCCTTTTGTCCCCTTAAGATTTCTAATAAGCCAAAGTGCTATCCCTGTAACAAGTAACGCTCCTCCAATCGGAGCAATTCCTCTGAAATAACTAGAGATCGTATCTTCTAACAGAATCCCGATCACACCAGCAGGAATCGTACCGATAATTAAAAATACGATAAAGAGAAAATCATCCTTATCACCTGGATCCTTTTTCACCATATATTGGCTTCCGTTTTTTGCTAACCTGATGAGATCTTCTCGATAAATAAGTAATACAGCCAAAAGGGAAGCGAAATTCATTAATACTTCAATGCTAAAATCTCCTTCAGCCACATCAATACCTAAAAATTCCTGAACGAGCACCAAGTGTCCGCTAGAGGAGATGGGAATAGGTTCTGTAAAACCTTGTAGAGCTCCTAAAAACGCATATTTTAATATGATTAATACTTCTTCCATCAACTCACTCCTTTACGCATGGAAAGGGACTTGGAAAATAATCCAAGTCCTCTCCTATTATACTATTAAGCTCTTTTAATTTCCAAATATTGAATATGGTGCCCATCCTTCTTCTGAACTTTAAACACATATCCTTCTGCTTCTAGCTCCGTACCCACTTGTGCTTCCATATCCTGAGTCATGAACCAGCCACCAATGGTATCCACATCTTCATTTGATAATGTGGTTTCCAGTAGATGGTTTACATCCTCAACCAGCAACTTAGAATCTACGATATAGTGATTTTCATTAAGCTTTCGAATATCAGGTAATTCATCCTCATCAAACTCATCGCGAATTTCCCCAACAATTTCTTCTAGAATATCTTCAACAGTGACTAATCCAGAAGTTCCACCATACTCATCTATTAATATTGCAATATGTGTACGTTCCTTTTGCATTTTTACGAGTAAATCATGAATTGGAACGGTCTCAATCACACGGATGATTGGGTTGATATAGCTCTGGACGGAAAAGCCTTCTCGCTTCTCTTCCTCTGAAATATCAGCTGTTAAAAGTTCTTTCACATTAATAAAGCCAACTATATTATCTTTATCACCGTTCTCAACAGGATAACGAGTATAATTCTCCGACTTTATCGTTGCTAATATATCGGCATATGACTCATCAATAGAAATGGATACCATCTCTGTTCGAGGGACCATGATCTCTTTGGCAATTCTTTCATCAAATTCAAAAATATTGTTCATGTATTTCAGTTCGTTTTTGTTAATTTCTCCACTCTTATAGCTCTCGGACAAGAGAATTCTTAATTCTTCCTCTGAGTGTGCTAATTCATGTTCGGAAGCAGGCTTTAATCCGAACAGCCCTACAAGCTTCCGAGCTGATCCATTTAAGAACCAGATAATCGGGTACATGATTCGGTAGAACCAAATGATTGCACCCGCGAATAATAAAGTAACCGTCTCCGCTTTTTGGATGGCAAAGGTTTTTGGTGCTAGCTCACCTACAACCACATGTAAAAATGTGACTAAGGCAAAGGCAATTCCGAAGGACAAAATTTCTGTTAGTGACTCATTTATATGAAAATGCTCAAATAAAGGATGAAGGATTTTTTCAACAGTTGGTTCTCCAAGCCACCCTAATCCTAGAGCAGTAATCGTTATTCCTAACTGACACGCAGATAAATATTCATCGAGATGGGTCACTACTTTTTTTGCGGATAGTGCTCCCTTTTTCCCTTCCGAAATCAATTGATCAATTCTCGACACACGTACCTTTACAATAGCAAACTCTGTAGCTACGAAAAAAGCAGTTAAAGCAATTAATAAAGCAATCAAAAGTAAATTTACAGTTGTCAACGATCGGTCCTACTAAGTAAGACCTACACCTCCCAGTATAGTAAAACAATAGTTTAATTAATCAATAACAAAAGTGTCTGTATTAATGAAAGACTCTCATTGGATACATTCTTTTTTACATTCTTTAAATTCTTTTGATCCAGATGAGCTAACACATCTGTGACCTCTTTTTCCAATCCTTGAATCTTCAGTCTTAGTTCAAGAACATCGATTTCTTCTGCATCTTTTTCTACAACCATTTCTTTTATTTCTTCGAGTGACATTCCGTTTTTTTTACATTTTTCAATATAATGCAGTCGTTCAATCGCCGACTTATCATAATAGCGATAATTTGAAGTGGAACGTTCTACTTTTAACAGTCCTAGATTCGTATAATAATCGATGGTTCTCTTTGTAACATTTGCCATTTCCGCTAACTCACCAATTTTCAACTTCTCAGTCCCAAACGAACCCCTCCAAACCGTCACGTGATAGTTATGAAATGAATTATACAATGAGTCTAGCTTTATAACAACTAATACGCACGATATGGAATAAAGTTTCATAGAAAAGCCCCCTACTTGAGGGGGCTTTAACTTATGATTGTGTTACAGAAACCTTTCGTGCACTTGCTATCGCCCTGTTCTTTTTCATACGATAAATCATGTAAAAAGTTGAACCCAGCACGAACAGAAAGCTAGTAAAATAAAGCCATATCGCCCAGCTCGTACTTGAATCTGTGCCAAGTAATAGTCCATGAACAAGTGAGAGAAACCAAACAGGAAACACTAAATAGTGCGACTTTTTCCAAAGAGATCTTCCTATTACCTTCATAAAATTCGAGGTTAATATAACGATAACTAATAAATAGGCGGCGATCGTCCCCATGGCACTTAAAATAGGATGATAAGAAGCCATAAACGGGATGAAAATTTCTTCTATTGTATAAGGTTCGTATTGGTCAAAAATAAGCAATGCCGCGTGAATTCCAATGGTTACTAGAGCAACTTGTCCAATCGCCTGGTGAAATTCTAAGATTCTCCACTTCTTCCCTGGTATATGTTTAATGATTCCTGCCAGTATTGATAAGGTCAACAACACATATGCGGTTAGCCCGGTGACACGTATTAATATCCAAATCCAACTCATGATGATACCTCCAATCTTTCAAAAAGGGTAGTGTCTCCTCCGACTGTTACTTTGTGACTATGAAAATAAACAATATATGCCGTATAAGGAAACTTCTTAAAGACCATCTTCTTTGCCTGCTCAAAAGGTAAGATACAAAACAGCTTTGACATCGTTTCTGCTTCCATCGTTGTTTGAGCAATGGCTGTTGCTTGTAACACGTTATTAACGGCGACCTCACCACTTTGTCCATTCACAATATGGTGAAAGGTTTGGTTGCCATCCGACCATTTACGGTAGTTTTTTCCCGAAGTGGCCATCGACATATCTGTCAGAAAAAACCGCATCATATCTTTTCCGGTTATAACGGGATGTTCAATTCCGACCTGCTGTGTACCAATAACTGCTAGATCTCCGCCTGCATTTACGATTGCGTCTGTAACTCCTTCTTTCAGCAAATGCTCTTTTGCACGATCCACCATATAACCTTTTCCAAAGCCGCCAAAATCAAGAGAGAAATTCTCATTTTTAATCATCCATTGCTTAGATAATGGCTCAAATGGTTCCTTCACAAAACCTCTTGAGGCAGTACTATTAAAAACAGGTGAAAAATCTGAAGAGTAAGAGGCAGTATAGCCAATGGACTTCATCACATTTCCTAAAAAAGGATTCACATAGTAGTCTACTTTTCTTGAGAGCTTCATGGATTTTTCAAATAAATCAGCGATTGTTTCTTCGAGGTATACTGGCACATGTAGAGGACTGTGGTTAATAAAATCGAGTTCATTTCCTTGGATAAAACGACTCGCTTTACATTCAAAGGTTGTGAAATCATTCATCAAGTAGTTCTGTAGTGCTTGATTCATGCCCTTCAATTTAATTGTAGAATTCATGGCCTTAAATGTTGTTTCCATTACCTTGACGACCCCGAACTACCTGAACTTTGTTCGTATCCACTCGAAGGGGCTTCAAAGGTTCGATCTCCTCGTGATGACTGACTCCAACTTGATTCGTCCGTCGTTTCTTCGACGGTTTCACTGTCCTCTAAGGGCAGGCTGGTATTACTATTATTTATAGCGACAGATTCTTCTGATGTAGAAGTTCCATTTGCGTTTCCAGTGACAAGGCCAACAAACGTTAAAAATGTAAGGGAAGTAGCTGAGATCACAGACCATTTAGCCTTTTTCTTCTTCATCTTTCATTCTCCTTTTCTTCGTTATTACTATACTGTACTTGGAAATAATGAAAATTTAATGACAAAAAGAAGACAAAGTGCGTAACCTATTAGAAAAAAATAGCGTAACCACCAAATGATGATTACGCCTAAAGAAAATTATATAATTTGTGCGTTCATGCTTCCTTTGAAATGTCCTAACGCCCAGTCATGGCCCGCTTGATTAAAGCTAGCTACCGCTTTTTCGTGTATGACGATTTTAAAGCCTTTGTTATAGGCATCGACAGCAGTATGTAACACACAAATATCGGTACAAACACCGACTAAGTGGACCTCTGTAATGCCTCGCTCTCTTAGCTTGATCTCTATATCCGTCCCAGCGAAAGCACTGTAGCGTGTTTTATCCATCCAATACACATGTTCCTTCTCCTGGTTTTGAAGATACAGCGTGTTTAACGTCCCATACAAATGCCTGCCATCCGTTCCTTCAATATTATGAGGAGGATACAGTTCTGTTTCTGGATGATAATGATCTCCCTCTTTATGCAGGTCAATCGCAAACACCACGTACTCGCCTTTGTTGATAAACTCCTCTGAAATCTTGGTGATTTCTTCTTCGATGGCTATTCCAGGCTCTCCACATGGCAAAGCACCTACAACAAAATCATTCGTATAATCGATATTGATCAAAGCTCTCTTTGTCATCGTTTACACTCCTCAAGAATATGTCATACCTTCATTGTAAGGTTATTCCTCTAGCTTTGAAAGTTTGAACCCAGTTATTCCAAATATCATGGTAATGATCGGACTCAACAAACAGAAGAACGTAAAAGGAAGATAAGATAAAGTCTCTACTCCCAATACTCCCGTTAAAAAGACACCACATACACTCCAGGGAACAAGTGGATTGACTACCGTCCCTGAATCTTCTAGTATTCTAGAAAGATTTTTCCCGTGTAAGCCCATCTTTTTGTACCTTTCTTTAAAAGAACTTCCTGTTAAAAGGATTGAGAGGTATTGTTCCCCGACTAAGAAATTGATGGTAATGGCTGTTCCAGCCGTCCAAACCACAAGACTCCATACTTTATTCAACATGCCGCTAATTCCTGCAAGCAAAGCTGGTAGAATTCCAAGCTTAAAAAATAACCCACCCATAGCTAACGCCAAAAGAATAAGCGAAACCGAAAACATCATACTTTCCATCCCACCTCTAGATAACATGGAATCGATTTCCTCCACTCCTGTGTTGGAAGAATAACCAGTAAATAGGGTGTTCATTAGTCCCTGAAGATGGATTTCCTTTTGTACAAATATCGTAACGAAAAGAGAAGTAGCAATGCCTGATGCTAAAGTGATAATCGCTGGAACTTTTTTAATGGCTAACAGTGCTAACACGATAAATGGGAATAAAGAGTACCAATGAACAAGATCATGGTCTTTCAAACTTGCTTTTAAAAGTTCTAAATCGGCAAAGTTCGCAGCAGATTCTGCGGGTGACAACAGAATAAATAATAAAAAGGATAAGATAAACGCCGGGACCGTTGTCCAAGCCATATTTCTGATATGGTCAAACAAGTCTACGTGAACAGTAGAAGATGCCAAAATGGTTGTATCTGATAAAGGTGACATTTTATCTCCGAAAAACGCCCCAGAAATCACGGCCCCTGCTGTTATAGCATCTGAAAGTCCCAGAGCAGTGGAAACACTCATAAAAGCAACACCAATGGTCGCTGCCGTCGTTAGCGAACTTCCAATACTCATGCCAATTATAGCGGTCACCGCAAACACAATCGCATAGAACCATCTATCGCTGACGACTTCAAGAGCTAAGTAGATAAAAGTAGGAATCGTTCCACTCTCCATCCAACTACTAATCAGCATCCCGATAAAAAGAAAAATAAATACGGCTCCAGCTCCAGATTTAGCTCCATTAATGATCGCCTCTTCCAATTCTTTAACAGAGACCTTCTTATAAATACCGTAAAGAAACAGTCCCATGATCGCTAAAACAATGGGAATATGAGGAACTGCACCGGCAAATATAAGAGAATAACTAATTCCCCCAATAACTATCATGGAGATAATAAAGGCTTCCAATGGTTTTAATGTTAATACGCTGTCTTGATTCATGATGTTTTCCTCCAATAGGGTTTTGCGCAAAAGAAAAAAGCCCTCACGTCAATAGGGACAAAGGAGCTCCGCATTACTACCCTAATTCATATAAGAATAGCAGACTTTTCACATGGAAGTTCGCTACTTTACTTGAACGCTTTTTAGCATTAAAGTATGTTACTAATATAATAATTTACTAGGTTTCTGTCAAGAAAAAAGCAGTGAGTCCTAATTGGACTCACTGCTTTTCACCACTAAACCTCTAATCGTATTCGATTTCCTGAAGGATCTGCCGCAATATATGAGCCATTCTCCTTCGTAACTGCTACGCCCATTCCTTGTAATTGAGAGATGATCTGCTCTCTCTTTTCTTCACTTGGAAACACCATCGTATAAGAGTCCATGCCAATGCTATTTTTAGCAGCAGGCGGGGCACCCACACCATTCCATGTGTTCAGTCCAATATGGTGATGGTATTTACCAGTAGAAATAAATAATGCCTGCCCTCCGTATCGAGTAACAACCTCGAATCCGAGTCCCTTTGTATAAAACTCCTCTGTTTTCTGTAACTCTGACACATGAAGATGGATATGCCCCATAATCGTACCAGCCGGCATTCCCGCCCACGCTTTGCCTTCTCCCTCAGCAAGAAGACTTTCCGCATCTAACGCAACCGTGGCCATTTCTACTTCTCCATTATTCCAACTCCATCCAGAAGCAGGTCTGTCTGCATACACTTCAATTCCATTTCCATCTGGGTCAGCTAAATAGATCGCTTCACTGACCAAATGATCGGAAGCTCCTTGTAATGGATAACGCATCTGTAGAAAATGCTTTAGTAATCTTCCTAAATCGGCACGAGTTGGTAAAAGTAAAGCGAAATGATACAAGCCAGTTGTTCGCCCTTGCTTCGGCACGACCTCATCTGGCTGCTGAATAGAAACAAGTATGGTTTTTCCGTCAGCTGTTAGTTCGGCGGTACGGTCTGTTTGGTGTAACATCTGAAGTCCAATGACTTCTTTGTAAAACGTAAGCGAACGCTCTAAGTTTTCTACTTTTAGGTTTACTTGGCTAACAAATGTATTTGGTTCACGATGGAATCCCATTTGTAATCTCTCCTTTAGTGCATTTCTTCATGTATACTTATCATTTACTTTTTATCTATTAAAAACCTTAACGAAATTGTTAGTAACTTACTTTATGTAAGTAATTATATTTTCATAACAAACAAACGTCAAGTAAGTATTTTATAAAAAATAATTTAATTATGAAAAAAAGGGTTTATAATAGAAGGAAGGAGTGATTGTCATGGATAAAGCCATTTGTCCTAGATTTGAAAAAGCGATGAGTATATTAAGCCAAAGGTGGACCGGCTTAATTATTTACCAGTTACTAGGTGGCCCGCAGCGTTTTTGTAGCCTCGAATCATCCATTGGTGTAAGTGGTCGTGTCCTTTCAGAGAGGTTAAAGGATCTGGAGAATGAAGGCATTGTGAAGCGCGAAGTATTCCCAGAGACTCCTGTTCGAATTGAATATTCACTAACTGATAAGGGAGTAGCCTTGGAGCCTCTTATGAGAGATATAGAAAAATGGTCACAATCTTGGCTACAAGCATAACAAAAGGGTTGCAATTCTATGATTG
The DNA here is from genome assembly GCA_011524525.1 of Bacillus sp. (in: firmicutes). Taxonomy (GTDB): domain Bacteria; phylum Bacillota; class Bacilli; order Bacillales; family Cytobacillaceae; genus Robertmurraya_A. The sequence goes on from WTKE01000018.1 coordinate 67,525, forward strand.
CAACCCTTTTTCATTAATTCGTTACGGTTTTACTGTCTTTACCCTTGTTTGTTAACTTACGTAAATATGGTAATGCATAGCGATCTAGTCCGAATACACCAGCATTTGCACCGGCAGTGATGATTAAAAAGCCCATTAAGATATCTGTAGGATTATGAGAAACCGTACCTGCTAATAAGAATGAAAAGTTCATAACTATTCCAAAGAAAGATGCAGCTGTTGTTAAGCAACCTAAAATTAAGCCTAATCCTACTAGAAATTCACCCCACGGAACCATAAAGTTAAACAGCTCCACATTCGGTAAAGCGACACTTTCTAGGAATGAAGTATACGCACCAAATACGGTACTACCATCTGGACCTACCACAGGATTTTTAATCGCATTTCCAATAAAGCCACTTGCATCAAATGCCCCTCCACTAATTTTCCCCCAACCTGCTGTTAGAAAGCCGTATCCTAAATACAATCGAATCACTGTAACAATCCCTGCTGCAATGTTGTTATTTCTCCACCATGTGTTAATCATATGAATCTTCCTTTCAAAAATAAAATGTATTATTTCTATGCCTTAAGATTAACATTCTCAATTTCAAGTATCATTACTTCAAGGGATTGTTCAAATAATTGCTACAAAGTTATGGATTTTTTGTGAATGAATTCACAATATATGATAAAAGGAAAATACAGCCGACAATTACTTTAAAAAATACCCAAGGATGTTAGATATCCCCGGGTGGATGATTAAGCAGGATGTTCTCAAACATTTACACTGGATGAATTTGTGAAGCTATTGTAATTAGTAAAATCAATTTTTTTTGATTAAACAGTTGCCAATACCTACCATTGGAAGTATAATACAG
>WTKE01000016.1 GCA_011524525.1 Bacillus sp. (in: firmicutes)
AGTAGAAAAACGTTGGTATATCAACGTTCTTCAGGGAGATTCGAATGTGTTTCATGTTTTTTTATATGAAATATTGAAAACCATTTGTCGACAAATAGTCATAATCTAATACATCATTCGACAAGAACCAACAAACGTTGTTCTCTGAAAGTAGGTATAAATAGAAGGGGGAAGTGGAAAGGGTTATATAGTTGATTGTATTGCACATTTCTTCATAATTAGGTATATTTTGATGAGATAAGAGGTTATGCTGACGAGTATAAGAAGTGACTCGATTCAGAATGATAATCGGATGAGGAGTGAGTGATTTGGGTGAGAAAAGAAAGACTTTTTATTTAACAACACCAATTTATTATCCTAGTGGAAATTTACATATCGGACATGCATATACAACGGTAGCTGGTGATGCAATGGCTCGTTATAAGAGGTTACGTGGGTTTGACGTAATGTACTTAACGGGTACGGATGAGCATGGTCAGAAAATTCAACGCAAGGCAGAGGAACAAGGAATTACCCCTCAAGCCTACGTTGACGATATTGTTGCTGGAATTCAGGAACTCTGGAAGAAGCTTGACATATCGTACGATGATTTTATTCGGACGACACAGGATAGACATAAAACGGTGGTTGAAAAGATATTTTCTCAGCTTCTTGAGCAAGGGGATATTTATCTTGATCAATATGAAGGAATGTACTGTACTCCATGTGAATCTTTCTTTACGGAAAGACAATTAAATGAAGGAAACTGCCCTGACTGTGGTAGAGCTGTTGAAAAGGTGAAAGAAGAATCTTACTTTTTTAAAGTAAGTAAGTATGCAGATCGCCTGTTGCAATACTATGAAGAAAACCCTGGGTTTATCCAACCTGAGTCTCGTAAGAATGAGATGATTAACAACTTTATTAAACCAGGATTAGAGGATCTTGCTGTATCGAGAACAACGTTTGATTGGGGTGTTAAGGTACCAGGTAATCCTAAACATGTTATATATGTATGGATTGACGCTTTGTCCAATTATATTACTGCTTTAGGATACGGCACTGAGGATGCTTCTAAATATGAAACCTATTGGCCAGCGGACGTACATTTAGTTGGGAAGGAGATCGTTCGTTTCCATACCATCTATTGGCCAATTATGCTCATGGCATTAGACCTTCCACTCCCTAAAAAAGTTTTTGCTCACGGTTGGCTTCTTATGAAAGATGGGAAAATGTCTAAGTCTAAAGGGAATGTGGTAGATCCAGTAACATTAATTGATCGTTATGGACTTGATGCCCTTCGATACTACTTATTAAGAGAAGTACCATTTGGAGCAGATGGAGTCTTTACACCTGAAGGATTTGTTGAAAGAATTAACTTTGATTTAGCGAATGATTTAGGGAACCTATTGAATCGTACAGTGGCTATGATCAACAAGTATTTTGATGGAACGATTCCGATGTACCAAGGTTCAAAAGGAGAATTCGAGGCACAGCTTCTTCAAGTAAATGAGGAAACGGTGAAAAAATATGAAGAAGCAATGGAGAAGATGGAGTTTTCAGTTGCTCTTACAGCACTCTGGCAGTTAGTTAGTCGAACAAATAAATTTATTGATGAAACATCGCCTTGGGCTTTAGCAAAAGACGAGGAGAAAAAAGATGAGTTAGCAAGTGTTATGGTTCATTTAGCTGAAATACTTCGACGAGTAGCTATTTTGCTTCAGCCATTCCTAACAAAAACACCAAAAGCAATATTTAAACAGCTTTCTATAGTAAATAATGACCTTCAGTCCTGGGAAAGCCTCGAAAATTTCGGGGGAATTCCAGAAGGTACAAAGGTGGAGAAAGGTGAACCTATTTTCCCACGACTTGATATTCAAGAAGAGGTCTCTTTTATTAAAGAAAAAATGCAATCGACTGTGAAACCTGCTGTAGAAGAGCCAAAAGTTGAAGAAATTCCAGAGGTTGAGGAAATCACGATTGATGACTTTATGAAGGTTGAATTGCGAGTAGCACAAGTAGTAGAAGCAGAGCCTATTAAAAAGGCAGATAAGCTGTTAAAGCTACAGTTAGATCTCGGTTTTGAACATAGACAGGTCGTTTCCGGGATTGCTCAATTTTATAAACCAGAAGAATTAGTTGGACAAAGAGTCATTTGTGTGACGAATTTAAAGCCGGTAAAATTACGTGGTGAATTATCTCAAGGAATGATTCTTGCTGGTCAAAAGGATGGAATTATGTCGTTAGCCACAGTGAGTGACTCTCTTCCTCTAGGAGCAAAAGTGAAATAAGGAATAAAGTCTTATTATGATAAAACATAGAAATGTTTCACGTGTAACATTACACATGGCTCATTTCTATGTTTTTCTTATCTTTCTGTTAAAATAAGCGAATGAGTAAGTGGTAGGAAGAGATTTTAGTTGAGAAACAAATAATATATATGTAACAGAAATATAATATTGGAGGAAATAAATGTTATTTGATACACATGTACATTTAAACGCAGACCAATTTTCAGACGATTTAAATGAGGTAATTGACCGAGCTAAGATGGAAGGTGTCCAATATATGGTGGTTGTAGGATTTGATCGACCAACCATTATTAAAGCAATGGAATTAATTGAAGAATATGATTTTATCTATGCAAGTATTGGATGGCATCCTGTTGATGCCATTGATATGCGTGATGAAGATTTAGATTGGATTGAGGAGCTTGCGAAACATCCTAAAGTGGTAGCTATCGGGGAAATGGGACTTGATTATTATTGGGATAAGTCACCAAAAGAAGTACAACAAGAAGTATTTAGAAAGCAAATACAGTTAGCTAAAAAGCTAAAACTGCCAATTGTCATTCACAACAGAGAGGCAACAGCGGATATTGTGACAATCTTAAAAGAAGAAAACGCTGCCGAGGTAGGTGGCATTATGCATTGTTTTAGTGGGAGTGTAGAGGTTGCAAAAGAATGTGTGGACATGAACTTCTATATATCTCTGGGTGGACCGGTTACATTTAAAAATGCAAAAAAACCGAAAGAAGTGGCACAAGAGATTCCGTTAAATAAACTTTTAATCGAAACCGATTGCCCGTATCTTGCTCCACACCCGTATAGAGGGAAAAGAAATGAACCGAGTTATGTGAAGTTAGTGGCAGAACAAATTGCTGAACTAAAGGGCCTTAGTTTTGAAGAAGTTTCACAGGTTACAACAGAAAATGCAAAAATATTATTCGGCATAAACTGATAAGGAAACCTGTCGAATAAAATAAAAGCTTGTCCAAATCTTTTCTTTTTCTAAAAAGTTCTACATGTCTCCTTTCTCTCATAGGATAACCGTGTCGACAACTCTCTCTTTCTTTTTTGAAATCTATTAGTCATAATAGTGAGTACGTTCAGAGGAAAATCCTGAGGGTTGACAGGCAACAAGATACTTTATATAATCACTCCATGAGAAAAGGAGGCGTTTTTCATCGTGATTCAAAGCATGAAAAACCTGTTTTCCAGGTCTTTGAGGACAAAGAAGTGGGCCGTTATCTCTGCTAGTTTCATAGTTTTTACAACAGCAACGGGGTTTACAGTTTATGAAACAACAAAAGAAACTGTAACCATGACACTAGACGGCAAAGAACGTATCATCAAGACACATGCAGACACAATTGAAGGTATATTCGACGAACTTGACATTGCTCTTCGTTCAGAAGACTATGTGTTTCCCTCGGAAAACACAAAGGTCAAAGACAACTTAAAGGTTGTATATAAACCTGCAAAACAGGTCCAAATGGTTAAAGACACCGAGGAAAAAGCAATTTGGTCTACAGCAGATACTGTAGAAGAGTTTCTAAAGGAACAAGAAATTATACTTACTGAGCACGATAAAGTTACACCTGATTTAGACACTGCAATCAAGAAGGATATGAACATTGAAGTAAACATTGCGTTTCCATTCAAGTTAAATAACGGTGGTACAGAAGAAGAAGCATGGACTACTACTTCGACTACGGTCGCTGACTTTTTACTACAACAAGGAATCACTCTAGGAGAACTAGACCGTGTAGAGCCTGAAAAAGACTCAGTTATTCAGAAAGATGCTGTTGTTAGCATCATTAAGGTTGAAAAAGTCACCGATGTAGTGGAAGAACCGATTCATTTTGCAGTTGTTACAAAGAATGATAGTAATCTATCAAAAGGTACAGAAAAGGTAGTAACTCCGGGTCAAGAAGGACTTAAGACAAAGGAGTATGAGGTGGTATTAGAGAATGGCAAAGAAGTCTCTAGAACGCTTCTAAAAGAAACACAGGTTAAAGAAAAACAGGATAAGGTTGTAGCGGTAGGAACAAAGGTGAGTACCCAAACCGTATCACGTGGAAGTGACAGTGTTAGCAAGGAGTTTTTTGTTACATCCACTGCTTATACGGCAAGTTGCAATGGTTGCTCTGGCGTTACAGCAACGGGGTTGAATCTTCATGCTAATCCAGGTGCAAAAGTGATTGCCGTCGACCCAAGTGTTATTCCACTAGGAACAAAGGTGTATGTAGAAGGCTACGGCTATGCAGTTGCTGCCGATAAAGGAACAGCAATTAAAGGGAATAAAATCGATGTGTTTTTTGCTTCGAAAGCGGATGCATATCGTTGGGGTCGTAAAACGGTTAAAATCAAAATTCTTAACTAATTCATTTATGCAGGGGGGCTGCCCTCTGCTTTTTTGTGTTTTTGTCCGTTTTTCATTACAATTGGTTTATACTATATAGACGAATTAAGCAGCAAGATTGTTTCATTTTTATTTCAATTATTTTAATTTTTTTTCAGAAAGACTGTTTATTTAATGGTATGTGTATTGGGAGGAGTTTATGAAGATACAGGAAATTATCGTTGTGGAAGGGAAAGACGATACTACAGCCATTCGAAGGGCTGTAGATGCGGATACCATTGAAACAAATGGTTCTGCGTTAAATGAGGATACAATTAATAGGATAAGAAGGGCTCAACAGACAAGAGGAGTTATTGTTTTTACTGATCCAGACTATCCTGGTCAAAAAATAAGACAAACGATTGCGGAGCATGTACCAAATTGTAAGCATGCCTTCATCCCAAAGGAGAATGCGCTACATAAAAGAGGGAAGGGTGTGGGTGTCGAACATGCTTCAGTAGAAGAGATTCAGAAGGCTCTTCGACATGCTCACCTTATGAAGGAAGAGGTAGAAGTACAGATTACTCAAGAGGATTTACTAACAGCAGGTTTAATCGGTGGCCCGAAGGCGAAGGAAAGAAGAGAAAAGCTCGGTAAACTCCTCTCGATTGGATATACAAATGGAAAGCAACTTTATAAGCGACTGCTGATGTTTCAAATAAGTCAAACAGAATTCTCAAAAGCACTAGCCGTTATTTTTCAGGAGGAAACAGATGAATAAAGATATAGCTACCCCTGTAAGGACACAGGAAATACTAAAGAAGTTTGGTTTTTCATTCAAAAAAAGCTTAGGTCAAAATTTCTTGATTGATACGAATATCTTAAAAAGAATTGTTGATCATGCTAATTTGACGGAAAAGTCCGGAGCGATTGAAATTGGGCCAGGAATTGGGGCCTTAACAGAGCAATTAGCTAGAAATAGTGAAAAGGTGGTTGCGTTTGAAATTGACCAGCGATTGTTACCGATTTTAAAAGAGACGCTAGCTCCCTATCCAAACACAACGATTATTCATGAAGATGTATTAAAAGCAAATGTAAAAGAAGTCATCGAAGAACAATTCACAGGTATAGAAGACATCATGGTTGTTGCCAATCTACCATACTATGTAACCACTCCAATTATTATGAAGTTATTAGAGGAGAAACTCCCAATTAGAGGGATTGTATGTATGCTTCAGAAAGAAGTAGCCGACCGAATCGCTGCGAAACCTGGTGGAAAGGAATATGGCTCCCTCTCGATTGCTGTCCAATATTATACGGAAGCAGAGACGGTTATGGTTGTACCGAAAACCGTCTTTATGCCTCAACCAAATGTGGATTCGGCAGTTATCCGATTAACCGTTAGAGAAAAGCCTATAGTAAAAGTTAGAAATGAAGATTTTTTCTTTCAAGTAACAAGAGCAAGCTTCGCTCAGCGTAGGAAAACGATTTTAAACAACTTAACAAGCCAACTACCCGACGGAAAGATAAAAAAGGACAAGATATTACAGGCGCTTGAAAAAGCTGAAATTGAGCCCTCTAGAAGAGGGGAGACATTGTCGATAGCTGAGTTTGCTCAACTTAGTGATGCTTTGCTCGACCACTTTGCTTAAAAAGATCCCATCTGAATAAAATAACGGGTTCTGTTCCCTGTCGCAAAAATTCAACATATATATTAAAATGACCATTAATTTCTATGTGAATTTGATGGTCATTTTTTATTGATATAACGCAAATAATTATAAAAATTAGGCATGAAACAGTAGGTCCAATATAATAGGCGGAGAATTTCCGGGTAATGTATTTAGAGGAAGCTTAATAAGCAGAAATAAGCGGAGGAATTCCGGTTAACTGCTCTAAATAAGCCAAAATCCAACGATTTATATCACATAAGCGGAAAAACTCCGCTTATTCTTAAGGAAATATGGGTATTTCCCAATTTAGACGGAATTCTTCCGGTTATTTTTCAAAATCTAAGGGTCTTTTTTATCTGGAATTACGTTATTTATTTTGAACTCTGTCTAGCTTCTAGCCCCTAGCCCCTAGCCCCCTAAGAATAATATAAAAGCCATCATTCCTAGGTCATAAGCCAAACCCCTCCAGAAGACAGGCTTTCCTGTGCGATTCGGTGCTAAACAAGGCACTTGCTCTTTTCTATATATCACGACTTTTAAGTTCCGTGCATAGGATAATTAAGAATTATTCTATTTGAATGCTCTAGTTTTTGGGCTAATTGGAGTGACTACATTGACGATCAACCTTTTGGATGTCGTTGGGAGAGTGTCGTATAATTGTGATATTATCTTTCGGGTTATAGATATACGTGAAGAAAAAGGAAAGAAGCTAGCTGTATTATATGGGGAGGATATTCGAATAATTGCAGATGCACCTTATGAAGATTTGGTCGTAATTGATCAAAATACCCGTTCTAAAGTAGCATCGGAGTATCAATCACTCGAGGAACAATCTTACCAGCTTTTTCGGCAGGATGTAGATCTATTGCAGTTTAAACAGGAGTTTGAAGTAACTGAAGGGTACAGTAAGCCGTTTAATTATTTTCAAGTGCCAGGTAAAGTGTTACATCTTGATGGTGATCCTTCATATTTGCAAAAGTGTTTAACTTTGTATGAAAAAATAGGAGTACCTGTAACGGGCATACATGTTAACGAAAAAGAAATGCCAAATAAAATAGGGGCTTTGATTGATTATTATCGTCCAGATATCCTTGTGATAACAGGGCATGATGCGTATTCAAAGTCCAAGGGGAAACCAACGGATATCAATGCATATAGACATTCGAAACACTTTGTTCAAACGGTAAGAGAGGCCAGAAAGAAGTTCCCTCATCTCGACCAACTGGTTATATTTGCAGGAGCCTGTCAGTCCCATTTTGAATCATTGATTCAAGCAGGTGCTAACTTTGCAAGTTCCCCTTCAAGAGTTAACATACATGCCCTTGATCCTGTCTATATAGTAGCTAAAATTTCCTTTACTCCATTTATGGAGAGAGTTAACGTATGGGATGTATTAAGAAATACATTAACAGGAGAAAAAGGACTCGGAGGAATCGAAACAAAGGGCGTACTACGTACGGGTATGCCTTATAACAAAGGAAATCATGAATGAGAAATGCCGTTCAAAATCGAACGGTGTTTTTTTGTTACGCTGTTTTCGTAAAGTTTGTTGTTTTGGAAAAATCCCAAAAGCCGGATTTTTCCCGCATAAGGCTGTGTTTATAGAGCTATTTGGAGAGCAGCTCTTTTCTATGGATAAAAATATTCTGATTAGCTATTGAAACACATAGTTAATTCACTAAAAAGTGTGTATATAGCAACAATGTTTTAGAAAAGAGCCTTTGTTTAAAAATTCGGTACATATTTCAAAATAAATAGGTAATCCTAAAAATGTTGAAAATTAGAAGAAAATGCTGAACAAAAAATATTGACTTTTATTTTTAAACACTGTTATAATTTATTATTTTGTTTGACTATGCAGTGTAAATGTGTTATACTTTACATAGTGAGGTGGACCGAATGGCAAAAACTTTGGTTGATATTAAAAAAGCTCTTGATTCAAATTTAGGAAAAAGACTTTTGCTCAAGGCCAATGGTGGTCGAAGAAAGACGATTGAAAGATACGGAATTCTTGCAGAAACGTATCCATCTGTGTTTGTAATTGAGTTAGATCAAGAAGAAAATGCTTTCGAACGTGTATCGTACAGCTATGCAGACGTTTTAACAGAGACGGTTCAAATTACTTTCTATGAAGATACAACAGGACAAATGGCACTAAGTTAAGGTTGTCCTTATCGTGTAAGCAGTGAACTATGGTTTGCTGCTTTTTAATTTGTTTCTTATTTTATATTTTCATTAAAAAACTATACATAATTTAATCAATTTTTCTCTAAAAGCTAATGAATTTCTAACCACTTCAACATAATAAGAGTGTCGTGATGAAGAAAGGGGATGTTAATCGTGAGCAGAAGAAGAGGGATGATGTCAGAAGGGTTTAAAGAGGAACTAGCGAAGGAGCTAGGGTTCTATGATGTCGTTCAAAAAGAGGGTTGGGGCGGCATTAAAGCAAAAGACGCTGGCAACATGGTCAAGCGTGCGATTGAAATAGCGCAAAAGCAGTTAACGGAAAAGCGCTAAAAGCAGCAACCTTTTTACTTCATGCGAGAGTTAACTAACAATTCGAATTCATTGCGACAGAAGCCGGAGAAAACTGATTCTCCGGCTTTTTTGTATGGAGAGGTCTTACTTTTATCGTTTTGTGGTAAAATAGGACAAAAATGGACTAGAGAGAATGTTTAAAGTAGGTGGAGATGTTGAAGCTTTTAATAAAAGCTCCTGCAAAGATCAATTTATCATTAGATGTATTACATAAACGTTCAGATGGGTTTCATGAAGTAGAAATGATCATGACAACAATAGACCTTGCTGATCGCGTCGAATTAACCTTTTTAGAAGAGGATACGATTCGAATCAATTCTCAAAATCGGTTTGTTCCAGATGATCAAAGAAATCTAGCCTTTCAAGCAGCAAAGCTATTGAAAGAAAGATTTCAAGTGAAAGCTGGAGTTCATATCTCTATTGAGAAAAATATACCTGTTGCGGCAGGTTTAGCTGGTGGAAGCAGCGATGCAGCGGCCACCTTGAGAGGCTTAAACAAGCTTTGGAAATTGAACTTAACATTGGACGAGCTTGCAGAGTTAGGTTCAGAAATTGGATCGGATGTGTCATTTTGTGTTTACGGTGGAACGGCGTTAGCAAAAGGGCGTGGAGAAAAGATTACACAACTTCCTCCACCACCTACTTGTTGGGTCGTTTTAGCAAAGCCTTTTATTGGTGTTTCAACAGCAGATGTGTACAGAAGGCTTGAATTAAGTGGAATCAGTCATCCAAACCTTCCTGCAATGGTCGAGGCGATTAAGGAAGGAAGTTTTGAAGGTGTTTGTGACAATGTTGGAAATGTGTTAGAGGAGGTCACTTTGAAGCTCTACCCGGAGGTTGCTCAAATTAAGGATCAAATGCAACGATTTGGTGCAGATGCGGTTTTGATGAGTGGAAGTGGTCCAACTGTTTTTGCCCTTGTTCACCATGATTCAAGAATGCACCGATTGTACAATGGGCTGAGAGGATTTTGTGACCAGGTTTTTGCGGTACGCATGCTAGGAGAACGACATACCCTTGATTAAATCCGTACATTAATGGTATATTATCGTTAAAACATTCGGATATGGGAGGTCTATTATGAAGTTTCGTCGAAGCGAAAGGTTAGTAGATATGACGAATTATTTGCTTGAGCACCCCCAGCAATTAGTTTCACTTTCTTTCTTTTCAGATAGGTATGGTTCCGCCAAATCGTCCATAAGTGAAGATTTAGCAATCATAAAAGAGACTTTTGAGAAGAGAGGAATTGGAACGCTGAAAACGGTTCCTGGAGCATCAGGTGGTGTGAAGTTTACCGTAAAAGTATCAGATCAGGAAGCGAGGCCAATTGTTAACGAATTATGTGGCTTAATAGCTGACCCTGACCGGCTGCTACCAGGTGGATATCTTTATATGACAGATATATTAGGTGATCCAGCGATTGTTCAAAAGGCTGGTCGTTTGCTTGCTTCTGCTTTTACAGAAGAAAAAATTGATCTTGTTATGACAGTAGCAACCAAGGGGATTCCTTTGGCTTACGCAGTAGCAAGTCATTTAAATGTGCCGGTTGTTATTGTGCGTAGAGATAATAAGGTAACTGAGGGTTCCACTGTAAGCATTAACTATGTGTCTGGATCAACAGGAAGAATTCAAACGATGGTTCTGTCCAAACGTAGTATGGAGCAAGGAGCGAACGTTTTAATTGTTGATGATTTTATGAAAGCAGGCGGAACGGTTAACGGAATGATTAGTATGTTGAATGAGTTTAATGCTAATTTAGCTGGAATTGCCGTACTGGTGGAAGCGGAAAAAATCGAAGAGAGACTAGTGGATGATTATTTATCTTTAGTTAAGCTTTCGGATGTAGATGTAAAAGAAAAGCAAATTCAAGTGAATGAAGGAAATTATTTTTTACATAAACAGGAGGAATTAGTATGAAAGTAGTTCAAACAAATGAAGCACCTGCAGCTATCGGGCCATATTCTCAAGGAATCGTTGTAAACAATATGTTCTATAGTTCTGGTCAGATTCCTTTAACTGCCGAGGGTGTTTTACTTCAAGGAGACGTAAAAGAACAAACACATCAAGTATTTAAAAACTTACAAGCTGTCCTAAAAGAAGCTGGAGCGTCTCTAGAAACGGTAGTAAAGGCAACGGTATTTATTAAAAACATGGATGAATTTGCTGCAGTAAATGAAGTGTATGGTGAATATTTTTCTGTACATAAACCAGCTCGTTCTTGTGTGGAAGTAGCAAGATTGCCAAAGGATGTATTAGTTGAAATTGAAGTAATTGCACTCGTCAAATAAGACGAGAATACAAACTGTTGACAAAAGGTATTGAGGGGATTCTCTCGGTGCCTTTTTTCGTTTTTATTAAGGCTGGTTGAAGAAAAGGTAGATTTCCGCTCCAGGCGCTTGCTTTCCGGGGGGCGTTCGCCGAGCCTCCTCATCGCTTCGCTCTTGCGGTCTCGCCTGTAACGCTAATCCCCCAGGAGTCAAGCGCCTTCCGCTCCAATCAAATTAGTGAATAGATATTACAGTAAAAGTTTTAGCCGTTGTCAAGATTAACATGTCCAAATGGCACTTTCTTTTAATACGTAATGTATTCATCTAATTTGTTTTTACTAATATTCTCTGTTGATTGAAGTGGAGGATGGCGACTCCAGCGGGAAAAGCGGGAAAGTCGAGACCCTGGACTGAGCGTAGCGAGGGAAGCGGCTCGGCCCCGCCCGCGGA
>WTKE01000044.1 GCA_011524525.1 Bacillus sp. (in: firmicutes)
CACCAGGATTACCGCGATGACGTTCACCGGCAGATCCTCCGTCAGGTACTTTGGCCAAGCCTCCCCCTCCTCCGTGTTGAACTTGTTGTTGATGTACGATGTCAGCCAACGCGCCGCTGGCCGCCCCATATTGGCTAAGAACCGGACCAGCAGGGTGAGGACGAAAATCGTCACCACCAGCGGAATCACGGTCAACAAACCGGTAATGAAGTACTGCGAACGTCGAGGCCTGCGCTTGGTTTCACTCATCGGGCGCTGACCTTAGTTCAGCGACATGCAATTGGCCATCTTTTATCACGATAGGTGCTGATCAGGGATGAGAAACTGCGACCAGCCGCTGCGAATTGCGGGTTTGAAAACGTGAACCTGCCGCAGAAAAGTCGCATTTGAGAGAGCAATCGCAGGGGAATTGAGGGCGAAATGGGCGGCTTTGGGGTGAAATCGGTCAAAAATGGGAGAAAGACCAGTCTTGAGGATACAATATTTATAATAATTATAATTAAGTATTGATTATAATTTAATATATGTTATAATTTGTTTATAAACTAACTGAGGAGGAATTTTATTATGGAATTACAAGCGCAATTAAATCAACAAATCGCTAACTGGAATGTTTTATACACGAAGCTTCACCGTTTCCACTGGTACGTAAAAGGTCCTTTATTCTTTACCCTGCATGCAAAGTTTGAGGAGTTATATAATGAAGCTGGTTTAGTAGTCGATCAGTTGGCAGAACGTTTATTAGCTATCGGTGGTCAGCCTGTTGCTACAATGAAGGAATATTTAGAAACAGCTACACTAGTTGAGACAAATAATGAAACAAATGCTAGCGAAATGGTTGCTGCCCTCGTTGCAGACTATAAACAAATGAAGGATGAACTTGCTTCATTAGCTAATTTAGCTGAAGAAAACCATGACATCATCACAAACGATATGGCAACAGGGCTCATCGAATCACTTGATACACATATTTGGATGTTGACTGCTTACTTAGGAGAATAATATTAATAGAAAAGAAAGTCAGTGACAAATGTCGCTGACTTTCTTTTTTAATAAAATAAAATTATATCAATATATTATTTTTACTGTAAGCGTTTTCAACGATTGGTGATTAATTTATAAACCATCATTAAGAAACCCTATAAACACAGTCTTCTTATATCATTTTAAAGAAAAAATCATTGTTCATACTTTGTTCAATATTTCACAAACTATTATTGTTTTTATATGTTATATTTAATTCAAGAAAAACATTAGGGGTGATAAACATGATGGTATGCGAATGGAAGAACTTTTCTACAGACACTGAGACTTATACACTAGAAGTTTTTGAGGAAGTCATTGAAGATGAATTCGAGTCAATGATGTTTAAAGAAAATGAAAGCCTTCCAGCATTCATTTGGACAGTTAACTACGTTGTAATCGTAAAGAGCTGTTCTAAATATATTTCAGATATCTCTTTTGAAAAGATCCCTAGAAATCCAGTTTGCGCGTAACGTCTCCTATGACGTTTACCTATACATCTTGCAATACTTCAAGTTTATATTTTTTTATGATTTAATGTGAAATATTTCACAAACTAAATTGTTTAAACGGAGGTCTTTAACATGGCAGTTGAAGAAAAAGTACTAACTGAAAATCAAGAAGTAGCAAAAATGATTGATGAGTTAGTTGCAAAAGGTCAAAAAGCGTTGAAAGAATTCCAAGGTTTTACACAAGAAATGATTGATGACATCGTAAAAGAAATGGCTCTTGCTGGACTTGACCAACATATGCCTTTAGCTAAGCTAGCGGTAGAAGAAACAGGCCGCGGAGTTTTTGAAGATAAAATGATTAAAAACATTTTTGCAACTGAATATGTTTACAACAATATTAAGAATAACAAAACAGTTGGAATTATCGATGACAACCAATATGAAGGTGTCTATACAATCGCTGATCCAGTTGGAGTAGTTGCTGGAGTAACGCCTGTAACAAACCCAACATCAACTACAATGTTCAAATCATTAATTGCTATCAAAACAAGAAACCCAATCATCTTTGCTTTCCATCCATCTGCACAAAAATGTAGCAGTGAAGCAGCGCGTGTCGTACGTGATGCAGCGATTAAAGCTGGTGCTCCTGAAAACTGTATCCAGTGGGTTGAAAAGCCATCTGTTCAAGCTACTCAAGCATTAATGAAGCACCCTGGAATTTCACTTATTTTAGCAACTGGTGGACCAGGGATGGTTAAATCCGCTTATAGCTCTGGTAAGCCTGCTCTAGGTGTGGGTGCTGGTAACGTTCCTTGCTATATTGAAAAATCTGCAAAGATCAAGCGTGCCGTAAATGACTTAATCCTATCTAAGACTTTTGACAACGGTATGATTTGTGCTTCTGAACAAGCGGTTATTATTGATAAAGAAATCTACAATGAAGTGAAAAAAGAACTAATTTCTAATAAGTGCTACTTCCTAAACGATGCAGAAAAGAAAATGGTTGAAGCATTGGTTATTAATGAAAATACTTGTGCAGTTAACCCAACGATCGTAGGGATGCCTGCTGCTAAAATTGCAAAGCTTGCTGGAGTAGAAGTGCCTGAAGATACAAAAATTCTTATTGCTGAACTTAAGACAGTTGGACCTGAATCTCCACTTTCTCGTGAAAAACTAAGCCCAGTTCTTGCTTGCTTTAAGGTAAACAGCTTAGAAGAAGGGTTAACACGTGCTGAAGAAATGCTTGAATTCGGTGGACTTGGTCACTCAGCTGTTCTTCACTCAACAAATGAAGAAGTTATGAAGGAATTTGGACTTCGTATGAAGGCTGGTCGTATCATCGTTAATGCTCCTTCTTCTCAAGGTGCAATTGGCGACATCTATAACGCATTTATGCCATCATTAACACTTGGTTGCGGTACATTTGGTGGAAACTCTGTATCTCAAAACGTAGGAGCCATCCATCTTGTAAATATTAAAAAGTTAGCGAAGAGGAATAATAATATGCAATGGTTTAAGGTTCCACCTAAAATCTATTTCGAGAAAAACTCTACTCAATATCTAGCTAAAATGCCAAATGTTTCAAGAGCATTCATCGTTACTGACCCTGGAATGGTAAAACTAGGATATGTTGACATCGTGACTCGTTACCTTCGTCAGCGTCCAAATCTAGTTCATGTTGAAGTATTTTCAGCAGTTGAGCCAGATCCATCTATCGACACAGTTATGGCTGGTGCAGAAGCTATGGCAGCATTCCAACCAGATGTAATTATTGCACTTGGTGGTGGTTCTGCAATGGATGCTGCAAAAGGTATGTGGTTATTCTACGAACACCCAGATGCAGACTTCTTTGGATTAAAACAAAAATTCTTAGATATTCGTAAGCGTGTTGTTAAGTATCCTAAGCTTGGCGAAAAAACTCAGTTCGTTGCGATTCCAACAACATCTGGAACAGGTTCTGAAGTAACATCTTTCTCTGTTATCACAGACAAAGTAAACAATATTAAGTATCCATTGGCAGATTACGAATTAACACCAGACGTAGCGATCATTGATCCACAGTTTGTTATGACGGTTCCTAAAGTCATTACTGCTGACACTGGTATGGACGTATTAACTCATGCATTCGAAGCGTATGTATCTATTATGGCTAACGACTATACAGATGGATTAGCAATGAAAGCTATTCAACTAGTGTTCGAATACCTGCCAAAGGCATACCGTGATGGAAGTGACGCAGTAGCACGTGAAAAAATGCATAATGCTTCAACAATTGCTGGTATGGCATTTGCTAACGCATTCCTTGGAATTAACCACAGCTTGGCACATAAGCTTGGTGCAGAATTCCACATTGCTCACGGACGTTCTAACACCCTCTTAATGCCACATGTTATTCGTTATAATGCAACAAAACCAACAAAGTTTGCTGCATTCCCTAAATACGAGAACTTTATTGCAGACCAGCGTTATGCTGAAATTGCAAGAACATTAGGTCTACCTGCTCGAACAACTGAAGAGGGTGTTGAAAGCTTAATCCAAGCAGTTATCAAGCTTGCTAAAGAGTTAGAAATCCCTATGAGTATTGAAGCTAACGGAGTAACAAAAGAAGCATTTGAAGCAAAAGTTGATTACCTAGCTGAGCGTGCCTTTGAGGATCAATGTACAACTGCTAACCCTAAATTACCGCTAGTAACAGAATTAGCAGAAATTTACCGTGAAGCATTCAAAGGCGTATAACCATTAAATCCAAGATGTTTTCCCATTAGGAGATACCCCTATCTCCCATTTATCAATAGTGACCCATCCCTTTCCCCGGGGATGGGTTATTTTTGGTATTCTGTATCCATATTGAAAGAGAGAGAACCGAAACGGCTCCCTCTCTTTTGGCTAGCGACACTAACCACTATTCCTTTTTCCTCATATCACAAGTTCCTATCCCTTACCAGCGATGGGCTTTCGCGTTCCTAAACAGAATGATTTCTGATTGGGATTTTCTCGTTTGCCCATTCACTTGAGAACTACTTGCATGCTTTCGTCTCGTCCACGTGTGACAAAAAAGTTGAGAATGTTGATCCAAATGATCTCTAAAACTCATCTCTAATCACCTCATAGGTCAGGATACGTGCTGATATTCGGAGGAATATCTATAATAGCTTTACACTTTTACCTCATAATTATGATAGTTGATTTTGGAAATCTTTATATTCCTCTACAACTGTCTGTACAATAGAGTGATTTGAATCTAAATTAGTTAACCTCGTTAATACCGAAACAACTCCATCGTTCTTCAAACTCTCTTGAAGATCAAGGGCTTCTTGATCTTCATTTGATGTAAATAATAACGCAGCAGCAATGACTTTACATAGGTTAACTGGCGCTTCGTGAAACTCGTTGAAATATTCTACAGCTGGAGCAAATAAACGGTCGTGAATGCCTAGCTTTCGAAGGGGTGATCTTCCCACTCTTTTCACATCATCAATAATGTATTCATTTTTGAAACGGCCAATAATTTTCTGAATATATGCTTGATGCTGTTCATTGGAAAAACCATACTTTTTAACAAGCACTCTTCCGGACTCTTGCAAAGCTCCCGAAACAATTTGATTCACTTGATCATTTTGTATTGCTTCCGCTATTGGGTGAAACCCATATACAGAACCGACATACGCAATAGCTGCGTGTCCTGTATTGACTGTAAACAACTTTCTTTCTATAAATGGTGCTAAATCATCCACCAATGTTGCTCCCTCAATAGAAGGTTTTTCTCCTACCCAAGCTGTTTGCTCAATGACCCATTCGAAGAAAGGCTCTACTTTAACCAAGAGCTTGTCGTCATTCGATTGGTACGGAACAATTCTGTCAACCGCGGAGTTTGGAAATCCATATAAGGAATCAAAGCTATTTCTTTCTTCCTCAGTCAAGTGTTCGTATACCTTCTCTTTGAGAAAAGCACTCCCGCCAATCATATTTTCACATGCGATAATATTCAACGACTTATTTGAAATAGCGGCTCTTTTTTTCAATCCTTTTGCAATCATTGGTGAAATAATGGCTAATATATTTGGTCCTACTGCAGTGGTAATCAGATCTGCCTGAACGATTGCCTCTTCAACTAATTCACCATTGATTGCACTGTTAATAGCTGATATGTTTGATACCGTTGCCTCTGTTTGTTCCTTATTTGCTAATACCACTTTGTATTCTTTACGCTCATTGAGCAAGTCAACAATTTCTGTATTCACATCGGCAAAGCAAACCTCATAGCCTGACTGCTGTAATAACAAGCCGATAAAACCACGACCAATATTCCCAGCACCAAAATGTAGAGCCAACATATTAGTTCACCTCAGCAAATAAACTTAAAATTTCTTCTTCTGTTTTAGCCTGAACAAGTTTCTCGATATTTTCTTCCTCTGAACAAACGATGGCGATGTTTGATAAAATATCTAAGTGTTCGTTATTTTTCCCTGCAATACCAATGAGAACCTTTACAATATTCCCTCCGCCAAAATCAACTCCCTCTGGAGCTTGAATGATTGAGATACCTGAATGCTTAACCATATCCTTTGCGTCTTCAGTACCATGTGGAATAGCCACAAAATTCCCCATGTATGTGGAAGTTAACTCTTCTCTAGCAAGCATTTTCTCGATATA
The DNA here is from genome assembly GCA_011524525.1 of Bacillus sp. (in: firmicutes). Taxonomy (GTDB): domain Bacteria; phylum Bacillota; class Bacilli; order Bacillales; family Cytobacillaceae; genus Robertmurraya_A. Next base: position 6,129 of record WTKE01000044.1, read on the forward strand.
TGACGCCTCAACATACCCTTTATCAACAAGAATTTGTCCCGTCTTTCTAATCGCTTCCTCCTTTGTTGATAAAGCTACATTTAATTGAATATTTTCTGCTGTTAAAATTTGTAATGACATATTGTCCACTCCTTAGTGAATATTTTTATTTTCAAAAATGTCTCTTATCTCGTTGCATAGATAATCAAAAAGGGCATCCTTTTCTCCATTCTCATACAGGTGTATCGAGTCCTCATTTCGGATAATCGAAGCACTGATTTGACTTAGTATCTCAAGTGTTTCCTCACTTGCTTCTTGTGGTGATAACATCAGAAGAATTCGTTTATTAGAAATCTCTGTTCCATCCATTGCATTTACTTTCACCGGTTTTTCAAGCTCATACATTGTGAAAGAGGGTTTAGTCACCTCAGTACTTCTGGTATGGTAAAGCGAGAGAGTGGTTTCAGGTATTCCAAGTCCACTTAATGCTTCTCTTTCCGCTAAGTGATTAACAACTTTTACTGCATCGTTAACGATACCTCGCTGTTTAAGTGTTTCACATGCGGCCAATAAGGCTGATTCAATCGAATCTCCTCTCAGCTTTTGAATAAAATAACCAGAGAGTATGTCAATTGCTGCTGATGTAAAACGATTGTTTCGTTGAATTCTCGCAAAAAAGTCTTTCCCCTCATCATTTCTTTGGCTTAAATGTATATCATTTTTCGGCTGATCCGGAAGGTCGACTCGAACCGACTGCTTTATTCTTTCAATTTCAGCCTGAGAAAGAATAGGGCTTACAAGAACATACTCACCTTGATAATCCTTTAAAGGGACTGTCGAAATGATAATCGAGTACTCCTTAGGATTGATCTGTTCAAAATCAAATAGTGAAACATTTTTTGTTTTTAACCACGGCAATTCTTTTTGAATTTTTGTCGCAAGAATCTTTGATGTTCCGATTCCACTCGAACATACGACTAGGCCATTCATTTGCTTATTTTCTTCACCCTTTAGCATGGCAGAAGCAAAATGCATGACAAGAAATCCTATTTCTTCTTTTGGAACAATAAATTCAGGAAAAACAATTTCAACCCCATCCTGAATGATGCTAAATAATTCATGGTAATCTTCCATAATCCGCTCAAGCAATGGATTACTAATCTTCATATATTGCTTCATTCGATAGATGGCAGGACGCAAGTGAGCAATTAGTCCTTGGTAAAGATCAATATTATTTTCAAAATGATATCCCATCCTGTTCCCAACATACTGGATGAGCTTTCGAGCAGTATATCCGACTTGAACCGCCGTTTCTTCAAAAATATCTCCCTGCTCATTCCTCAGCTTTGCTCCTAAAAGATGCATCGTAATATAACTTGCTTCGCCTTGAGAAACAGATATTTGGAAGGCAGTTTCTAATCCTAATACAATTTTTTCAGCAATCTTATACTCTTTGGTTGCCAAAAGCTGATCAGGGAATCTGTCATCTAACACGATCTCCACACCTTGTTGAATCCTTTCTGTGGCAAGAGCTAGATGGACAACCAAACCGATATATGCACTATCAGCGATTGGGTAGGGCAGTTCCTTTTTTACGTCATCAATGATACTTTCAATGATAATAAGCTTCTTTTTGTCAACCAATCCAAGTAATCGATCGGTTGCTGTGTCCATATCCATAGCAGAACGTTTTTGAATATTCTCCCTGATAAAAGAAATAAATTCAAACTCATCCAGATGATCTAAAATCAGACTGCTCATGACTTTTCTCTTAGCTGTTTCTAACCCAGACAGTTCTACTCCATATCCTCTTTTTCGAATAAGAGATAGACCGAACGGTTCGATTTTTTCTTCAATTTTATTTAGGTCATTACTTACTGTTGCAATCGTGACATTTAGATCACTTGCTAACACAACCAATTTTACCGGTTCTAAGCTTTCTAGTAGGCTTGAGAGAATAATCGTTTGTCGTTCATCAGGAGTGTACTCGTTATGAGAAGCACTAAATAGGAATAATTTTAGCTTCTCTTTGTTTTCACTACTTCCTTTGACGAGAATTCCTACTCCAGATTGCTTTGAAAGAGACAAACCGTAGGACTTTAGTATTTCTTCTACTCCTTTTAAGTCACGGTGTACCGTCCTAGAACTCACATTAAGTATTTTGGCAATACTACTCACGGTCGTTTCCTCTTCGCTAAGAAGGATCACCTCGAGAATTTTTCTTTCTCTCGCTGTAATATACAAGACCATCAACTCCTAAAGAGTCCAACTTACTGACAATTTTAAAATAAAGATATTTACATATTTAATGATACTCTTGCAAATAACGGTTAACAACCGTTTACAAATACACATTCGTCATAGTATTTGTTGACAAAATTAAATAAATACAAACGAAATGCGAAAGCGCCTTGATCAGCTCCAACAGGCATAAGACGAAGACCGAAAGAGTCCTGACCTCTGTAGGACTTTGGCTTATGACCTGAGAAGCTAGGCGTTGGAGCTAGACACAGCTCAAAGTTCAAAAACTTATAAAAAAATGGAGCCCAGATTTATTCTAGGCCCCACTTCATCTTATAATAAAAAAGCAAAAATAATCATCATTATGACTAATCCAACAGGCACTCCAAAATGAGCCCATTCCTTACTTGATATTCCTAGCTTATTGGCTGCTATGATATTAGGAATATTCCCCGGAATTAGCATCCCTCCGCTAATCAGTAATCCTAATAGAACGGCTCTTACTTTTTGGTCTCCCATCTGAGGACTCATTTCAGCAGCTGCGAGAGTAGCATTATCTAAAACGGCGGAAACCGTATTAATCCAGTACAGCAATGGTGTGTTTAGATGAATGATATAGAGATCAATCACAGTTTTAAACCCAGATCCTAGTAGTGTTAATCCCATAACAAACAAGTATATTTTAATTCCTCTATACAAAACCTCCTCATACGTTTCATTGTTAATCTGCGCCTCTCTGAATTCGTGTAAATCCTTTGGTTTTTTGACTAAAATAGCAGCCAATATACCCAATAAAATAATTAATGGAATAATAATCGGCCCTAATAAATGGATAAGATAGAAGAAATCTTCCCCTAACTTATTGATTGCTATAGTAGCTACAGGCTCACCTACAGGAGTAAGGCTTGCACCTAGTCCAATACTAAAACAGGAAAGGACCACATACCGTACGGTTGATTTTGTATCTAACCTCATAGAAGTGACAATCGCTACCAAGAGGAGAGAAGAAATTATCGCTGTTATTATACTTGATACTAAACCTAAGGTAATCACAGTTAAAGCTATGCACCATCTAAAGGATAACGAGAGTAACAACCGTTGATGAATCTGTCTATACTGCGGTGAAACCATTTTAAAAGCAACGATGCCATTAATACAGCCATGGTAATCCCAATTGGATTACTTGCAGCTTTTAAGAATAGTTCTCTGTTCCAACTTCCACTAGTAAACGCAGTAATTCCACCCATAATAAAAATAAATAATTCAATATTGTTCTCAACCACTTTGACTCTTAATGGTAAAAGCAATACTAACAAAAAGATGATGATCAACCACAAAACCATTGTTCTACTTCATCTCCAATAGCATATTTCCTTTTTAAAGGAGTTATATATATATGCTCTGTCTGGGACAAACTTGCCTTTTAGTTCAAACATAGAACACCCCTAAATCATTGACTGATTTAGGGGTGTTCAGGTTCATTCATTATTTTAAGTTATTAACGATTTCATCATATTTAGGGCTATTTAAGAAGTTTTCTACAGACACATGATGAGCATTTGGAAGCTTAGCTTTGGCACGGTCCGTTAAATCTTTATGCGTTACCACGATGTCAGCATCCGCTGGAAGATTATTGATAGATGTATTCGCTACCTCTACTCCTTCTACTTCTGCCTTTTTTACTTTGTTTCGTAAAATGGAAGCTCCCATCGCACTAGATCCCATTCCAGCATCACAGGCAAAGATAATTTTATTTACCTTTTTATAATCCACTTTGCTTTCTAATGCATCTGTTACTGAACTCTTCTTGCCTTTCATTTCTTGCATTTTTTCTGTAGCTGCTTCTAAATCTTCTTCTTCGTTGTTTTTGCTAACCTTAAGAATTAAAGATGCTACTGCGAATGATACAGCTGCTGCAACGATTACCCCTAGTAACACTCCTAAGTGACCACCTTTTGGAGTCATTGCCATTAAAGCGAAGATACTTCCTGGTGATGGAGGTGCTACAAGACCTGCGTTAAAAATGGATAATGTGAATACTCCACTCACGCCCCCTGCGATTGCAGCAAGGATTAACATAGGCTTCATTAGGATGTATGGGAAGTAAATCTCATGGATTCCCCCTAAGAAGTGAATAATCACTGCACCTGGAGCAGTTCTTTTAGCTGACCCTTTACCGAATAACATAATAGCTAATAGGATACCAAGTCCAGGACCAGGGTTTGATTCTAATAGGAACATAATTGATTTTCCAGCGTCTGCTGCTTGCTCTACACCAAGTGGACTTAAAATCCCGTGATTAATTGCATTGTTTAAGAATAATACCTTTGCAGGTTCAATAAGAATATTTGCTAATGGCAGAAGCCCTGCATCAACGATTGCTTCTACTCCTGAAGCTAACACTTTGTTTAACCCTTCTACCACTGGACCGATTACTTTAAATGCGATTAGTGTTAACACTCCACCTAAAATACCCGCTGTAAAGTTGTTTACCAACATTTCAAAACCTTGTCTGATCTTTGGAACGATAACATCATCAAGCTTCTTGATAAGATATCCTCCAAGTGGTCCCATAAGCATAGCTCCTAGGAACATCGGGATCTCTGCTCCAACGATCACACCCATTGTTGCTGTGGCACCGACTACTCCTCCACGAGTATCATATACGATCTTACCGCCAGTGTAACCAATTAATAATGGAAGAAGATACGTGATCATCGGGCCAACTAACTTAGCAAAATCCTCATTAGGATACCAGCCTGTTGGAATAAATAAAGCAGTAATAATCCCCCATGCAATAAATGCACCAATATTCGGCATAATCATGCCACTTAAATGACTACCAAAGCGTTGGATTTTCACACGAACATCCGACTTTTGCGCTACTTGATTAGACATATAGTATAATTCCCCTTTCAGAAATATAATTCTTTTGTCCTTGTTTCTAACTTTATGATAAAGCGTTTTCAACACCTATTCAATTTAAACTAAAATGCATTTTGTCATGAATCATGTTGTCATAATTGAATTGCTGTTTCTTATACACATC
>WTKE01000096.1 GCA_011524525.1 Bacillus sp. (in: firmicutes)
TGCCTTCACATTTCGGGACTTACACCCTAGAGATTGCACCCATGCTGGGCGCACTTAGAAAAAAGGATAGACATGGTGTCTATCCTCTTTTATCAATCTTCACGTTCGGTCTGTTCTTCCTTCGTCTCTTCCTTAATTTGATACAGAAGATTTTCGATTCGATTTCCATAGTCAATCGATTCATCGAATTCAAATGTAATTTCAGGAGTCTTTCTAAGACGAATTCTCTGCCCGATTTCCGAACGGATAAATCCTTTTGCTTTAGCTAACCCCTTCAGTGTATTCTCTCTTTGAAGGTCATCACCTAACACAGAAATAAACACCTTCGCTTGTTGAAGATCACCTGTTACTTGTACATCTGTAACAGTCACAAAGCCAATACGTGGGTCTTTTATTTTACGTCCAATAATTTCCCCAAGCTCTTTCTTCATCTGTTCTCCAACTCGATTAGATCTAAGGCTCATGGTAGTCACCTCTTTGTCATCCTTAGAAAACAATGCTTTCAAAATAGCACTGTCTATAGGGAACGATTTATCTATTTGTTTAAGCATGATTCACATGCATATGAGGAGGAGTGAAATCCTCCTCGTTTAAGTTATTATATCCATTCCATGTCCGTTATTGTGCGTTCGATTTCTGGAAATGAATCAATTAAATTTAAAGCATGCTGCAGTTCTCTTTCAACGGCTACTTTTGAGGATGCTACTGAAACAATAGCGATCTTGGTACGCTGCCATGTATCTTGATAATCAACCTCTGCTACAGACAGATTGTATCGTTGTCTGAGTCTTGTGATAATCCGTTGAAGGACAGCTCTTTTGTCTTTTAAAGAATGGGCATCATAAATGAGGCATTCACAGGCGGCTAAGCCAATGATCATTTACGTTCCACTTCTTGCATAACGAAGGCTTCGATTACGTCCCCTTCTTTTACATCATTATAGTTTTTGATGGTTATCCCGCACTCATACCCTTGAGATACTTCCTTCGCATCATCCTTGAAACGCTTAAGTGCATCGATTTCACCTTCAAATACAACAATTCCATCACGAATTACACGAATTCCACTGCCACGAGCGATTTTTCCATCCGTAACGTAAGATCCGGCAATCGTACCAACCTTCGATACTTTGAATGTTTGACGAACTTCCGCCTGCCCAGTGATCTTCTCTTCGAACTCTGGATCAAGCATCCCTTTCATCGCTGCTTCAATTTCTTCAATTACTTTATAAATGATACGGTGCAAGCGAACATCTACTTCTTCTGCTTCTGCAGCGCGCTTCGCATTATTATCTGGACGAACATTAAATCCAATAACAATTGCATTTGATGCCGCTGCTAAAGTAATATCTGATTCATTGATCGCACCAACACCTGTATGGATGATCTTTACATTAATACCCTCAACTTCAATCTTTTGAAGTGCAGCAGCAAGTGCTTCAACCGAACCTTGAACGTCAGCTTTCACAATAAGGTTAATATCCTTCATTTCGCCTTGCTTCATATGTTCAAATAGGTTATCTAGACTTACTCTTGTTTTCTCAGAACGTGACGCTTGAATCGCAAGTTGTGAACGTGCTTCTCCGACTTGACGAGCTGTCTTCTCATCTTCAAAGACAACAAAGCGATCTCCTGCAAGCGGTACATCATTTAAACCTGTAATTTCCACAGGAGTAGATGGGCCAGCTTCTTTCACACGACGACCAAGGTCATTAACCATTGCACGAACACGTCCAAAAGTTGTACCAACTACGATTGGATCTCCAATTCGTAATGTACCATTTTGAACTAGAAGTGTAGCAACCGAACCTCTACCTTTATCTAGTTGAGCTTCAATAACTGTACCGATTGCCTTACGATTTGGATTTGCTTTATATTCTTCTACTTCTCCAACAAGAAGGATCATTTCTAATAAATTGTCGATTCCTTCTCCTTTTAAGGCTGATAGTGGAACGAAAATCGTGTCTCCACCCCATGCTTCAGGAACTAAACCATATTCTGTTAACTCCTGCATAACACGATCAGGATTTGCACTTTCTTTATCCATTTTATTCACAGCAACAATAATCGGAACCTCAGCGGCTTTCGCATGGTTAATGGCTTCAATTGTTTGTGGCATAACCCCGTCATCTGCTGCAACTACTAAAATCGTAATATCCGTAATTTTTGCCCCACGTGCACGCATCGTTGTAAAAGCAGCGTGACCTGGTGTATCAAGGAATGTAATTTTCTTTCCGTTTTCTTCTACTTGGTAAGCACCAATATGCTGAGTGATACCGCCCGCTTCTCCAGCAGTTACCTTTGTATTACGAATTGAATCAAGTAAAGTTGTTTTCCCGTGGTCAACGTGACCCATAATAGTTACAACAGAAGGTCTTTCCACTAAATCTCCTTCATTATCTTCTGTGAAGTATACTTCAAGATCAGTAACATCGATCTTAATTTCTTCTTCAACTTCCACACCATATTCAGCTGCAATAAGTTCAATTGCATCCTTGTCTAGCGATTGGTTAATGGTAGCCATTACACCTAATAAGAATAATTTCTTAATGATTTCAGATGGTTCACGGTGAAGCTTTTTAGCTAACTCGGCAACTGTAAGCGATTCTGTAAAGGTGATTTTTGCTGGTAGTTCTTTCTTTTTAGGAGGCTGTGCTGGCTGTGATTGGTGCTGAACACGGCCTCTTTGTTGGTTGTTTTTCCCCTTTTTACCATTAAAAGCTTTTGTTTCTTTTGATTGGTTATCTTGGGCACCTTTTTTCCCTTGAACTGTCTTTGGTGCTGTTTTCACTTTTACTTTTGAAGGAGCCACATTACGATCGTCGTCCTCATCAAAAGCACTAGCCTTTGTCTTTGATTGTACTTGAACGGCAGCAGGCTTTTGTTCTTGAGTCTGCTTTGGAGCATCCTTCTTTTCCCCATTACCACCCTTAGCATATTGTTCGTCAAGCTTTTTAACTGTATCATCTTCAATCATTGTCATATGGTTAGAAACCTCGATATTCATATCTTTTAATTTTGTAATGAGTTCTTTACTTGAAACATTATGTTTTTTTGCATATTCATACACTCGCATTTTACTCATGTTTACACCCCCGCTAGAATTAATCGAGCAACGTCTTTAGCTTCTTGGCAAATCCTTCATCTAGAACGGCCACGACTACACGGGCTTCTTTTCCGATCGCTTGACCGAGTAAAAAGCGGTTCTCAACTATTTTACAAGGAATGTTATAGGATTTGCATTTATCTGTCACTTTTTTCTGTGTGTTTTGGGATGCATCTGCTGAAAGCAAAACTAATTTCGCTTTATTGCTGCGAACCTCCTTAATGGAAAGTTCCTCCCCAGAAATCACTTTACGCGCTCGATTGGCTAAGCCAAGCAATGACATCCATTGATTTTGCTTCATTGGGATTGTCAATTCTCCTTCTCAACAAGAACCAATAATTCTTCGTACACAGAATCGGTTACTTGAACTTGCAATTGATTCGATAAAATATTCTTTTTCTTCGCTAAAAGAATAGCTTCTTTGTCTTTCGTAAGGTAGGCACCTCGACCCGACTTTTTACCGGTTAAGTCGATGGAGACCTCGCCTTCCTTCGAGCGAACGATGCGAACAAGTTCTTTCTTTGGTCGCATTTCTCCGGTAGCAACACATTTTCTTAATGGAACTTTCCTATTCGTGTTCACCATCATCCACCCCTTTCTTACTCCTGCTCTTCTACGTACTCTAAATGTAAATCTGTATCTGCGTGGGCGTCTTCCTCTTCATCATCGAACGATAGAATTCCTTCTTCACGAGGGAAGATACCAGCTTCTCTTGCATCTGTTTCTGATTTAATATCAATTTTCCAACCGGTCAACTTTGCTGCTAAACGTGCATTTTGGCCTCTTTTACCAATTGCAAGTGACAGTTGATAATCTGGTACAACTACTGTTGTTGCCTTCTCTTCTTCATTGACAATTACATCAAGTACTTTAGATGGGCTGAGCGCATTTGCTACAAATACAAAAGGATCATCTGACCATTTAACAATATCGATTTTTTCTCCCTTTAACTCGTTGACAATGGCTTGAACACGAGCACCTTTTGGACCAACGCATGCTCCTACTGGATCAACTTCTGGATTATCAGAATGGACAGAGATTTTTGAGCGGTCTCCTGCTTCACGAGAAACAGATTTGATTTCAACTGTCCCATCATAAATTTCTGGAACTTCAATCTCAAACAGTCTCTTTAAAAGACCAGGATGTGTTCTTGAAACAAAAATTTGCGGGCCTTTAGTAGTTTTTTCTACTTTCGTAATAAATACCTTTATACGATCATGTGGCTTATAACGCTCGTTTGGCATTTGTTCGTTTGCTGGGAGTATTGCTTCAATTTTCCCTAAGCTCACATAGATAAACTTTGAGTCCAAACGTTGTACAATACCAGTCATAATATCTTCTTCGCGGTCAATAAACTCAGAGTAAATAATTCCTCTTTCTGCTTCACGAACACGTTGAGTAACCACTTGCTTTGCTGTTTGTGCAGCAATTCGTCCAAAATCCTTTGGTGTTACCTCAAGCTCTACCACATCTTCAATCAAGTAATTTGGATTAATTCGTCTAGCTTCTTCTAAAGAAATTTCAAGTCTTGGGTCGAATACTTCATCAACGACTTCTTTACGAGCAAAAACACGCATCGTTCCAACACCTAAATTTAGATCGATTCGAACGTTTTGTGCTTGATTGAAATTTCTACGATAGGCAGAGATAAGCGCCGCTTCAATTGCCTCTATAATCACATCTCGTGAAATTCCTTTTTCCTTTTCAAGCAAAATAAGAGCATCTAATAGTTCACTGCTCATGAAAATGGTCCCCCTTTAACACTCTAAATGTCTCTCATGTAAAATTTGTTATATGAATTATGAGAAAGTAACTGCTAGGCGAGCACTTGCTACCTTTTCAAAAGGTATTTCAATCGTTTTCTTTCTCGTCTTAATCTTTGTTTCGACTGTTACGGTGTCTCCCGTAAAGTTCGCTAACACGCCTTCAAATATTTTTTCACCATCAATAGGCTCGTACGTTTTTATATGTACATTTTTCCCAACCGCTTTTTCATAGTCCTTTTGTTTCTTCAATGGACGCTCTGCACCAGGAGAAGAAACTTCAAGGAAATAGTTATAAGGAATAGGATCTAGCTCATCAAGCTTTTCGCTTAATTTTTCACTTACCATTCCACACTCTTCAATGTCAATGCCTTGCTCTTTATCAATAAATACGCGAAGAAACCAGCTTTTTCCTTCCTTCACATATTCAATATCAACTAATTCAAGGTTGAGGTCATTAACAATTGGTTCTACGATTTGTTCAACTACTTCAATTACCTTGCTCATTTTATTCCTCCTAACCAACCTAAAGTAGTTAATCTCCTAAAATAGAGTCCATACAACACGAAAGAGCGGGGAAGGCCCCACTCTTGTAAACGAGAGTTATTCTTAGTATTTCCAATAAAACTATACCATAACCATACCGTTTATGCAAATGCAATACCAGTCTTTACTAGGTTTACACCCTCGTTCATACCTCTCTAGAACAACGAGAGTTGGTTTTGATCAGGTAATGATTCAAGGCATCCGTGGTTATCGAGATACTCAATAATGGTCTTTGAAACCTTTCCTCTTTGCTGCAGATCTTCTTTAGATAAGAATTCTCCATCTTCACGAGCTTTTACGATGTTAAGAGCCGCATTCGTACCTAGCCCTGGAATGGAATTAAACGGAGGAATAAGCTTATTTCCTTCAATAATGAATTCCGTGGCACTCGAACGGTATAAATCTACCTTTGCAAAAGAGAACCCACGCTCGTTCATCTCTAATGCCAATTCAAGAACTGTTAGTGTATTTTTTTCCTTAGTTGACGCATCTAACCCTTTTGAATTGATTTCTTCAATTACTGCTCGGATCGCTGAAGAACCTTTTACCATCGCATCAATATCAAAATCCTCAGCTCTAACGGTAAAATAGGCTGCATAATAAAGGATTGGATGATGCACTTTGAAGTAAGCAATCCTTACGGCCATTAAAACGTAAGCAGCGGCGTGGGCCTTCGGGAACATGTATTTAATCTTTTTACAAGAATCAATATACCATTCCGGCACTTCGTTCTTTCGCATCTCTTCTTCCATCTCATCACTTAAGCCTTTTCCTTTACGAACTGACTCCATAATCTTAAAGGCAAAGGATGGCTCTAATCCTTGATAGATAAGATAAACCATGATGTCGTCACGACAGCCGATAACTTCACTCAGGTTACAGATACTGTTGTGGATTAGCTCTTGCGCATTTCCTAACCATACATCCGTTCCGTGAGAAAGTCCCGAGATCTGGACCAACTCTGAGAAAGTGGTCGGCTTTGTATCTTCAAGCATTTGTCTTACGAAACGTGTTCCGAACTCGGGAATACCAAGTGTTCCGGTTTTACACATGATTTGTTCTTCCGTTACTCCTAACGCTTCTGTCCCACTAAATATCTTCATTACCTCAGGATCATCGGTCGGAATGGTCTTCGGATCAATTCCGCTTAAGTCCTGAAGCATACGAATGACGGTCGGATCATCGTGCCCTAGAATATCGAGCTTTAATAAGTTGTCGTGAATCGAGTGGAAGTCAAAATGGGTGGTTTTCCATTCAGACGTCTTATCATCTGCAGGGAATTGAATCGGTGAGAAATCATAAATTTCCATATAATCTGGAACAACGATGATCCCCCCTGGATGCTGACCAGTTGTTCTTTTTACACCGGTACATCCCATTGCCAATCTTTCAATTTCTGCTCCTCGAATTTGAAGATTATTATCTTGCTGATACGCCTTTACATAACCGAACGCGGTCTTATCGGCTACCGTACCAATCGTACCGGCACGATATACATAATCTTCACCGAACAGAACCTTCGTATAGTTATGTGCACGTGGTTGGTACTCTCCTGAGAAGTTCAAATCAATATCGGGAACTTTATCACCTTTGAAACCTAGGAAAGTCTCGAACGGGATATCGTGTCCGTCTTTTTTGTATTTGCTTCCGCAATTTGGACAGTCCTTATCCGGTAAGTCAAATCCTGAACCAACCGAACCATCATTGAAGAATTCTGAATGCTTACATGTTGGACAGACGTAATGTGGCGGTAAGGGATTTACTTCCGTTATCTCTGTCATCGTGGCCACAAGGGAAGAACCAACCGAGCCACGTGAACCTACTAGGTACCCGTCATCGAGTGATTTTTTTACTAGCTTATGTGAAATTAAATAGATAACAGCAAACCCGTGACCGATAATACTTTTTAGTTCTTTTTCAAGTCTTGCCTCCACAATTTCTGGAAGTTCATCACCGTAGATGCTTCTTGCCATATCGTAACTCATTTTACGCATTTCTTCGTCTGCACCCTCAATTTTCGGAGTGTACAAGTCATCTTTGATCGGCTTAATCGTATCTATCATATCGGCAATCTTGTTTGAATTTGTAATGACAATCTCACGCGCTTTTTCTTTTCCTAAAAAAGAAAATGCATCTAACATTTCATTCGTCGTACGGAAATGAACATCAGGAAGATTATGTCGATTAAGCGGATTGGCCCCACCTTGAGAATTTACTAAGATTTTTCGGTAAATTTTATCATTCGGGTTAAGGTAGTGTACATTTCCAGTAGCAACAACAGGAATCTCAAGCTTTTCACCAAGTTTCACAATATTTGCTATGATATCCTCTAATGATTTTTCATCATTAACTAGCTCTAACTCTAGTAAATGAGCATATACCGCTTTGGGATGTACCTCGATATAATCATAGAAACGTGCTGGCTCTTCTACTTCTTCAGGAGCCTTTTGCATCATACCCTCGAATACTTCACCTTTGTCACAACCTGAACCAATCAAAATCCCTTCACGATGCTTCTGTAATACAGAGCGCGGAATTCTCGGGACTCGATAAAAATAATTCAGATGAGAAATAGAAATGAGCTTGAATAAGTTCTTTAGCCCCACATCATTTTGTGCTAAAAGTGTACAGTGATATGGTCGTGCGCGTTGATAGGCATTTCCTTGACCCATATTGTCATTTAATTGGTTATGATACTGTACTCCTTTTTCCATTACATCCTTTAGCATCGTTAAGAGCAGATAACCAGTTGCTTCTGTGTCGTATATCGCACGGTGATGCTGTGTTAACTCGATATTAAATTTCTTTGCTAACGTATTTAAACGATGATTCTTCATGTCAGGATATAAGAAGCGAGCAAGCTCTAATGTATCGATGACCGGGTTCTCAGCTCGGCCAAGGCCGTACTTCTTGTAACCAACATTTAAAAATCCCATATCGAAAGAAGCATTGTGCGCAACAAGGATGTCATCGCCGGCCCACTCTTTAAATTTCCCAAGGACCTCTTCTACCTCTGGAGCATCTTTGAGCATATCATCGGTAATTCCTGTTAAATTCATAATTGTTGCAGATAATGGATGATGCGGGTTAGCGAACGCTTCAAATCGGTCGATGATTTCTCCATTTTTGATCTTCACTGCAGCAAGCTCTATAATTGTATTGTAAACGGCTGATAAACCAGTTGTCTCCACGTCAAATACGACATACGTATCTTCTGCTAGCAGCCTCTCCGCTTCGTTATAAGCAATCGGCACACCATCATTTACGAGATTAACTTCTACCCCGTAAAGAATCTTAATATCGTTCTTTTTTCCGGCTCCAAACGCTTCCGGAAAGGATTGTGCTACCGCATGGTCTGTAATGGCAATCGCTTTATGTCCCCATTTTTTTGCTTGAGACACTAATGCACTAACTGGTGAAACAGCATCCATTTGACTCATTGGTGTGTGAAGATGAAGCTCTACACGCTTTTCAGAAGAACTGTCCTGGCGCTCAACTGGCTTAATTTCATTTATATCATTGCCAATCATCACTAGATCACGTACGAATGTATCGTTTTGGATACTTCCTCTTACTTTCACCCACATGCCCTTTTTTACGTTCTGGAAATTAGCGGCATCCTCTTTATCACGGGAGAACATTTTTACCATGATTGAGCTTGTATAATCAGTAACTTTAAAGGTTAATAGAGTTCTACCACTGCGAAGCTCTCTTGTTTCAGCGGCAAAAATATACCCTTCGACCACAACTCTACGTTCTTCATCCACAATATCTTGAATTTTTCTAAAATCAGCATCATCTTTGATCGTCAATCCAATGGTTAATGGACCGGTATATTCACCCGTACCGCCGGCAGCTTCTTTTTCAGCTTCCTGCTTATCCATTTCGATTGCTGCCTGCATACCTCGTTCTTTGTCTTCCCTCATTTTCGCCTCAATAAATTGCTCATATTGTTCAGTAGAGGCCTCAGTGTTGATCTCGGTATCAATCACCATTTGAGGAAATCCGAAAAAGCCGTAGGCATCAGAAATAAAGTTTGCATATTTCCTTTTTATGGCTAATCCCTCAAGATCATTGCCAACAAAAATGGTGATTTTTGAACCTTGTACTTTTGGCTTTTGTTCATTTAGTAGCTTAATTAATGGTGGTGAAATGCCATCAATTTGCTGTATACAACTGTTCCAATATTCTAGTATTAAATCCTCCGTTACTTGCTGATCTCTAACCTGTATGTTGTAGGAAATTGAGGCAATATGTGAGAAGGTTGTTTGTAATTTATTAGTGAACGATTGATAGACGTTAATAGGTAAAATCTTTTCAAACGAAAAATAAAAACTCCATTGTCTTTTAGATTTTTCAATCAATACTTTGTCAATCATAGCATCTTGAAAATACGGCATGATTCTGTCATCCGTTAGTTGTAGCTGCTGGAGTAATAGTTGGAATCGTTCCTTACCAGATGATCCGTTCATCAACTCTCTCCTCTCCATTTCATTTCTAGTCAAACTAGTAGTTATTATATCATAAAGAAATTATTGAAAGCCTTTTTAACAGATAACCAATCAATGGGAAAAAAATCGGATCCGTGTTGAGCGGATCCGATAAATTAATTATTATTTTAATAAGCCAGAAATTGTTTGTAGTAGGTCGTCTTTATGAACTTCTAGCATTTCACCAGTTTTGCGAACCTTTAGCTCTACTATTCCTTCAGCTGCTTTTTTACCAACGGTTATACGTACAGGTAAACCGATTAAATCTGAATCGGCGAACTTTACTCCTGGTCTTTCAGCACGGTCGTCCATAAGAACTTCTAAGCCTTGAGCTTTTAATTGTTCATATAACTCTGATGCTAGTTTCGCTTGAGCTTCATCTTTCAAGTTGATTGGAATCAAATGTACTTCGAAAGGTGCAATTTGAGCTGGCCATACGAGACCATTTTCATCATTAAATTGCTCGGCCACAGCTGCTAACGTTCTAGATACACCAATCCCATAGCATCCCATAATCATTGGCTGTGATTTTCCGTTCTCGTCTAAATAGGTAGCATTCATCGCTTCACTATAACGTGTTCCAAGCTTAAATACATGCCCTACTTCAATTCCCTTTGCGAAAACAATTTTGCCTTGACCGTCTGGAGACAGATCTCCTTCTTGAATAAAACGAATATCAGCATACTTTGTTACCGAAAAATCTCTATCTGCATTTACGTTGATGAAGTGATGGTGTTCTTCGTTTGCTCCGCATACTCCGTTAACAATGGCTTGAACGGCTGGGTCAGCAACGATCTCGACCTTATTTACACCAACTGGTCCTAAAGAACCAATAGAACAACCAAGTATTTCCTTCGTCTCTTCTGGAGTGGCTAGTTCAACAACGCTCGCTGAGTATAAGTTCTTTAATTTAATATCGTTCACTTCGTGGTCTCCACGAACAAGCACTAGTACATGTTGATCATCTACTTTAAACAGAAGCGATTTAATGCACTTCGATGCATCAACATTTAAAAATCCTACTATCTCTTCAATTGACTTCTTATTTTCAGTCAGAACCTTTTCCATCTCTTTTTGTGGCTCATCTGATTTTTCATGCGTATTCACTACTGGTGCCATTTCAATATTAGCCGCATAGTTTGAAGTGTCAGAGTACGCAATCGTATCTTCTCCAACATCAGAAAGCGCCATAAACTCATGCGTATCCTTTCCACCCATTGCTCCAGAATCCGCTATAACTGCGCGAAAATCCAAACCACAGCGACTAAAAATATTAGAGTAGGCAGTAAACAAACGATCATATACTTCGTCAAGACTTCCTTGGGAAGAGTGGAAAGAGTATGCATCCTTCATGATAAACTCTCTTCCACGCAGTAAACCAAAACGTGGTCTTTTTTCATCTCTAAACTTCGTTTGAATTTGATAAAGAGTTAACGGCAGTCGCTTATAAGATTTCACTTCATCTCTTACTAAGCTGGTGATGACTTCCTCATGTGTCGCCCCAAGAGCAAACTCTCTTGAATGGCGATCATTCAATCTCATCAATTCAGGTCCATAGGTGTACCAACGACCTGATTCCTGCCAAAGCTCTGCTTGTTGCATCGCGGGCATAAGCAGTTCCACAGCACCTGCGTTATCCATCTCTTCACGAACAATCGTCTCTATTTTTTTTAGTACTCGCTGAGCCATTGGTAAATAACTATAAATTCCACTAGCATTTTGTCTAACAAAACCAGCTCTTAATAGTAGCTGATGACTTTTAATTTCGGCATCTGCTGGAACTTCCCTTAAAGTTGGGATAAGCGTCATACTCTGTTTCATCTACTAGCACCTCTTCGACCAATTCATTTTTATAAATTTATATTTTAAGGCTGCCCCTTGAAGTGTCTGACACCTCTTTACGGGACAGCCTCATGTCAGATTAAAGGAATATCCTTTGTATATCATTCCAAGTAACTACTAGCATTAGGAGCATCAAAAGAGCAAATCCAATGAAATGAACCATACCTTCTTTTTGACGATCGATCGGCTTTCCTCTTAATGCTTCTACTGCAAAGAACATCAATCTTCCACCGTCTAAAGCAGGAATTGGAAGCAGGTTCATAATCCCCAGATTAATACTTAAGATTCCCGCCCATTTCATCAGGTATATAACTCCAGATTTAGCAACAGTGGCCGTTGACTCGTAAATACCAACTGGACCCGACAATGCATCAATTGAAAATTGCCCAACGATTAATTTTCCAAGCATAGAGAAGATTTCGACCGTCCAATAGTATACTTCTTTAAACCCGTACGTAACAGACTTTACTGGAGATTTTTCCATTGGGTTATACACACCAATGATTCCGATTTCTGTCCCATCCACGTCTTGAGCTTTTGGTGTAACAGGAATTTCAAGCTCCTCGCCGTTTCTAGAAACCAAAAAATCTAATTCATTTTCAGGGTTTTGGCGAATAATTTCTACTACATCTTCCCAAGTAGATATTTCACCGCCATCGATACTTTGAACCACATCCCCTTCTTGTAACCCGGATTGCATAGCCATTCCATCTGAAGTTAACTTTCCTAAGATGGGCTCATTTGTCGGTACTCCTTGCCATAAAGCAATAATTACAAAAATAAAAAAGGCTAATACAAAATTCATCATCGGTCCAGCGAAAATCGCCATTGTTCTTTGACCTAATGTTTTAGAAACAAATTGTCGATCGTATGGAGCGATTAATGTTTCTGCACCGTTTTCCACTAAATATGCATTTCGACTAATAGAGAAGGTTTTTAAGATATCTTCTTCTCCCTCTTCATAGCCTTTTATTAGTAATTTTTGTTCAATATCGGCATATTCCACTTCTATGATCCTAGCATCCGGATACTTTTCTTTGTTGTTTAGTATGATCTTCTCGATCACTTCATTCTTGTCCAGTATTAGTCCTACACGATAGCCCGGTTTAATTTCAGCCATCTCGGGATCTTCTCCAGCCATCCGAACATAGCCGCCAATTGGCAATAAACGAATCGTGTAGAGCGTCTCTCCTTTTTTATACGAAAAGACTTTCGGACCCATTCCAATTGCAAATTCACGACAAAGAATTCCTGCTCGTTTTGCAAAGATAAAATGTCCTAATTCATGGAAAAATACAAGTGCCCCAAAAATAATGATAAAGGCTATGACTGTGTTCAAATTATAACCACCCTTTTTTATAGAAGTGAATTCACATACTTGCGTGTCTCGTCGTCAACCGCTTTAATTTCTGCTAAACTTGGCTCCATTATTGATTGATGGTTCGTTAACGCATTTTCAATTAAATCTTCAATTTGCAAAAAGGTGATCTTTCCTTTTAGAAATCCCTCAACCGCTACTTCATTTGCCGCATTAAGAACAGTCGGAACTGTCCCTCCAGCCATTCCTGCATCATAGGCAAATTTTAAGCAGCGAAACCGCTCTAAGTCCATTTCTGCAAAATGGAGTTGACCGACTTTCGCTAAGTTTAATGATTGAGCTGTTTTTAATGGTAACCGATCTGGATATGTTAAAGCATATTGAATCGGTACTCTCATATCTGGAGTCCCTAGCTGCGCCATGACACTACTATCATGAAACTCAATCATAGAGTGAATGATACTCTCCTTATGTAACACAACGTCTATTTTTTCATAGGGAATATCAAACAACCAATGCGCTTCAATAACTTCTAAACCTTTGTTCATCATAGTAGCAGAGTCAATCGTGATTTTGGCTCCCATGGACCAATTTGGATGATTAAGCGCATCTTGCACCGTTACATTTTCTAACTCTATTCGAGTACGGTCACGGAAGCTGCCACCCGAAGCGGTTAAAACTAACTTCTCTATATTCTTTTCAAATTCTCCTTGGAGGGCTTGAAAAATAGCCGAATGCTCACTATCTACTGGCAATAATGGGACTTGATTTCGACGAACAGCATTCATTACAATATGACCAGCTGTGACTAGTGTCTCTTTATTGGCTAAAGCAATCGCTTTTCCAGCCTCAATTGCATGCAATGTAGGTTCTAAACCCACACTACCCATTACTGCATTCACCAAGATGGTAGATTTCCTATATACCGCTACTTCACTTAACCCTTCGAGCCCATAAGTAAAGCTTATTTTCGGAAATTCTAGCTTCAAACTCTCAGCGTCATCCTTATTTAACACACAGACAAACTCAGGATGAAATTCCGCTATCAGCTTTCTAGCTAAATCAATATTTCTACCTACGGACATGGCTGCCAATTCAAACTCTGTAGGGTGCTCTTTTATTATATCAAGAGTTTGTGTTCCGATAGAACCAGTTGCACCTAATAAACTTATGTACTTCATTTTTCCAACTCCGATTCAAAAGCGAGAACCTTTGTAAAAGATTCCCGGATAGGATGTTACGGTAGCAAAATAAAATATAAGACCGGCCAAACGAACAGCAAGCTATCAAATCGATCTAGGATACCACCGTGTCCAGGCATTATATTGCCTGAATCTTTTACGTTATAATGTCGTTTTAATGCGGATTCAACAAGATCGCCAACCTGTCCAAAAACTGATAAGAAAACTGTCACAATAAGAAGTCTTACTGTAGATACTGTCTCGAGAGAGAACACGGCAAAAAAGATTGCAACAATTACTGCACATACGATACCACCGATAAATCCTTCAACCGTTTTATTGGGGCTTATGTCAGGCCATAGCTTATTTTTTCCCATCGCTCGCCCGATAAAATACGCACCAGAATCTGTGGCCCAAACGATAAATAAAGAATAAAAAATAAACATCAGCCCCGCCGTTTCTCTAATTTCAATAAAATAGAAAAATCCCATTCCAATATATAAGGTTGCCATTATCGAAAAGGAAACATCATCGAAAGTAAAGCGATTTTTTGTGACAACCGTGTAAGTTAATAGCAACAAAACCGCTAAAAGGGCAAATTCAACCTTCGTATAGTGCATTGGTCCAAAGATATTTTGCAACTGCTTCGGTATTAAAAAGATCCAAAGCACAAGCATTGAAATGAGTCCCGGAATAGAGGCTAATTGAATATTTCTCATTTTTAACAGTTCATATAGTGCAACTGTTGCTAAAACATACACTAATAGAACAAAGGGTAATCTACCCAAAATTACTAAAGGGATAAATATCGCCCCAAATATAATTGCCGAAATAATTCTTTGTTTCATCTTATTGTGTCAACACCTTTATTATACTCCCCCAAACCGCCTTTGACGGTTTTGGAATACTTCGATTGCTTCGACTAAGTGTTCTTCTGAAAAATCTGGCCACAGTACGTCTGTAAACCAAAATTCTGTATAAGCTAGTTGCCAGAGCATAAAGTTACTTAACCGTATTTCACCACTCGTACGAATGAGTAAATCCGGATCACTTAATTCACTTGTCATTAAGTAGTTTGAGAATACTTCTTCGCTTATATTATTCTCTGTCAGTATACCACTTTTTTGGTCTTTTAAGACGTTGTTAACTGCTTCTAAGATTTCTGCTCTACTTCCATAGTTAAGAGCAAAATTTAATACTAAACCATCATTGTCCTTCGTGTCTTCAATTGCTCGATTAATTGCATTAAGTGTATGAGCAGGTAAGCTTTCCTTATATCCAATCATACGTACTTGCACGTTTTCCTCGATTAATTCAGGGAGAAAAGTTCCTAAAAACTCCTCAGGTAATTTCATCAAGTAATCAACTTCCATCTTCGGCCGTTTCCAGTTTTCTGTTGAAAAAGCATATAAAGTTAACGCGGACACTCCCAATGCATTTGCAAGCTTCGTTATCTTACGGACAACCTTCATCCCTTCATGGTGCCCAGCGATTCTAGGCAATGCCCGTTTTTTCGCCCAACGCCCATTTCCATCCATAATAATAGCAATATGAGCGGGAACGGATTGATTTTTTATTGTTGTTATCCGACGCTCGAGTTCAGAAGAAGGTTTATTCTTCCAAAGCTTTATTTTCTCTAACATAAGACGGCTCCTCCAAAATGTAATCATGTGGCTAAAAGACTACATTTAGTTGTAATAATGCTTCTTCTCTAGTCACAATGTATTTATTTGTTTTATCATTGTACACTGTATCGCTAGAAAAGAGCGTAATGAAAAAAGCAGGTACCTAATTTTGCCTGCTTTTATCATACCAAAAAAGAGAAGAGATATCTCTAAAAAACTAAAGCACCGCTTGGAAAAGAAGTCAAATTCGTTAGAACAGAAATACCCCCTATAAATAGAGGGTATTCTCTCGGTTCATTAAACCTCTAAAATTTCCTTCTCTTTGTCTTTTGTTAGCTGGTCAACCTTTGTAATATACTCATCCGTTAATTTTTGAATATCATCAGAATAACCACGTTGATCATCTTCAGTGATCTCACCGTTCTTTTCAAGCTTTTTCAAGTCGTCATTTCCATCACGACGGATATTTCTAATGGCAACTTTAGCATCTTCAGATTCTTTCTTTACTACCTTCACCAATTCCTTACGACGCTCTTCTGTTAACTGAGGAACCGCAAGACGAATGATGCTTCCATCATTTGAAGGAGTAATACCGATATCTGATTTTAAGATTGCCTTTTCAATATCGCTTAAAATTGATTTATCATAAGGTTGAATCACAAGCATACGAGCTTCTGGGACAGAAACACCTGCAAGTTGGTTGATTGGAGTTGGAGTTCCATAATAGTCAACTGTAATTCGATCGAGCATAGATGCATTCGCACGTCCTGCACGAATCCCAGCAAGTTCACGAGTGTAAGCACTGATTGCTTTATTCATACGTTCTTTCGCATTTGCTACGATTTGTTTCGGCATTATTTTTTCCCCCTCACAATAGTCCCAATTGATTCGCCCATAACGGCACGCTTGATATTTCCTTGCTCCATAATAGAGAAAACAAGAAGTGGTATATCATTATCCATACATAAAGAAGAAGCAGTTGAATCCATGACCGCTAGCCCTTCTTTAATTACATCTAAATACGAAAGCTCATCATACTTCTTCGCTGTTTTATCAATACGCGGGTCAGCAGAATATACTCCATCTACATTATTCTTCGCCATTAAGATGACTTCTGCTTCAATTTCCGCAGCACGTAATGCAGCTGTTGTGTCGGTTGAGAAATAAGGATTTCCAGTACCTGCTGCAAAAATAACAACTCGCTTCTTTTCAAGATGACGAATTGCTCGTCTGCGAATATAGGGTTCCGCTACTTGTCGCATCTCAATAGAAGTTTGTACACGCGTTTCCACACCTGATTGTTCGAGACTATCTTGAAGCGCCAATGAGTTCATGACCGTTGCTAGCATCCCCATATAGTCTGCATTCGCACGGTCCATTCCCATCTCTTCCCCAATTTTACCTCGCCAGATATTTCCGCCACCAACAACAACGGCTACTTCAACATCTAAATCCGCAATTTCCTTTACTTGATCGGCTACCGATTTAATCACTTTCGGATTAATTCCGAATCCTTGCTCACCAGCAAGTGCTTCACCACTTAGTTTTAGTACAACGCGTTTATATTTCGGACTGGTCATAGAAACCTCCATATGTATATTACTACTTTAAACTTTCTTGAAAAATAGGGAACACAGGTGTGTTCCCTAAGAATAGAGTTTACGCTTTTATTAGTTACCTTTTACTTGGTTCATTACTTCTTCAGCGAAGTTATCAGCACGCTTTTCGATACCTTCTCCTACTTCGTAACGTACGAATTCGCGAATCTTTCCACCTTTTGATTCAACGAATGCTTTTACTTTTTGATCTGGATCCTTAACGAATGCTTGGTCATTCACACAAACGTCTTGGAAGTATTTGCTTAGGCGGCCTTCAACCATTTTCGCTACGATGTTTTCTGGCTTACCTTCGTTAAGAGCCTGTTGAGTTAGAACTTGACGCTCACGCTCAATTTCTTCAGCAGAAACTTCGTCACGAGATACATATTTAGGGTTTAATGCAGCGATGTGCATAGAAACATCCTTAGCAGCAGCATCGTCAGCTGTTCCTTCTAATACTGTTAACACACCAATGCGTCCACCCATGTGTAGGTAAGCACCAAATGCATCATTGTCACCTTTAGACTTGATTTCAAAGCGACGAAGAGAGATTTTCTCACCGATTTTTGCAATAGCTGCGTTTACGTAAGACTCAACAGTTGCACCGTTAGCCATTGTTTGTGCATTTACTTCTTCAACTGTAGCTGGCTTGTTAGCTAAAACGTGTTCAGCAAGTTCCTTAACTAGAACTTGGAAACCTTCGTTCTTAGCAACGAAATCTGTTTCTGAGTTAACTTCTAGAATAACTGCTTCGTTTCCTTGAGTAAGGATATAAGTAGTTCCTTCAGCTGCTACACGGTCTGCCTTCTTCGCAGCGCTAGCCATACCTTTTTCACGCAAAAAGTCGATTGCTTTTTCCATATCACCTTCAGTTGCTTGAAGTGCTTTTTTGCAATCTAACATACCTGCGCCTGTTCTTTCACGTAATTCTTTTACCATTTGAGCCGTTACTGCCATGTGAGTTTCCTCCTTAAAAGCTATGTATTTTAGTGTTAACTAGCTAGGAAAAAGCTAGTCAAGATTCGCGTTCTTTCTTTAAAAAAAGGTGATAAAGGGGGTCCCTCTTATCACCTTTTAGTAACTAGTGTTTCCTCAGGTCAAAACGTATTACGCTGTAACTTCTTCGCCTTGCTTCGCTTCTAAAATAGCGTCTGCCATTTTAGCAGTTAATAGCTTAACAGCACGAATAGCGTCGTCGTTTGCAGGGATAACAACATCAATTTCGTCTGGATCACAGTTTGTATCAACGATACCAACGATAGGGATGTTTAATTTATGTGCTTCAGCAACTGCAATACGCTCTTTACGAGGGTCGATAATGAATAAAGCATCAGGAAGTTGCTTCATATCTTTAATTCCGCCTAAGAACTTTTCTAAGCGCTCTTGCTCTTTCTTCAGTTGAACAACTTCTTTCTTAGGAAGTACATCAAATGTACCATCTTCAGCCATTCTTTCGATATCTTTAAGGCGTGCAATACGCTTTTGGATTGTTTCGAAGTTTGTTAAAGTACCACCTAACCAACGTTGGTTAACATAGTACTGACCTGAACGGATTGCTTCTTCTTTTACAGAGTCTTGAGCTTGCTTCTTTGTACCAACGAAAAGAACTGTTCCACCGTTACCAGCTAGTTCTTTTACCCAGTTATAAGCTTCTTCAACCTTCTTAACTGTTTTTTGAAGATCGATGATGTAGATGCCGTTACGCTCAGTGAAGATATATTTCTTCATCTTAGGGTTCCAGCGGCGAGTTTGGTGTCCGAAATGTACACCAGCTTCAAGTAATTGCTTCATTGAAATTACTGACATGTTTGTTTCCTCCTAATGGTTTTTATTTTCCTCCGCCCATTTCAACTTTAGACAAAACTGTCGAAACAGCACCCTTTGTCCAAATCCATGAACGTGTGTATTAACACCAAAAGTTAATATAGCATAATCAACTCTTACAATCAAGTTTATTCTTGATTATTTTGACGAAATTTGAGTAATAGTTCTATCTCTGTTTGACCTTTATGGAGCTTTTTAGCAATTTCTTCATATGTAAGACCTTGCTCTTGTAAATATACCACTTCCTCGAGCAGGCTCTTTTCTTTTGGTTCAATCACTTCTTGTAGTTTTTCATGTACTTCCTCTTCCATTTTGGGGTTCAACGTCGGATCGTGCGCCTCAGCAAAGTCTGGAAGAAGTACCTCTGCGTCTTCATCTGTTAATGGCTGTATAGCACCTATCTTGTAAGCTTTAACAGCATGGCTCTTTGAACTTTTCATTGGATATGGAACCTTTTCTTCTTCTGCACTGGGAAGGATTGATTCTACGCTGACTTCGTTCTTCTTTTTATTTTCCTTCTTGTTGGATTGTTCGCTAGCTGTCTTTGTTATTCGCTCAATAAAACTTTCGTTCTCTTCTTTCATTTCAGCCAAATATGTTGAAATGACATCTTCCATTTCCTCAATCATTCTTTGTTGCTTCTTCTCCACTTCAAAAAGCTTTGATTGACGAAGATATAAGATCACAATGGAAAACAAAGCAATTATATTTAATACGATGCTGATGAACAAAAATACACTTGTCATATATCCCTCTATCCGGAAAAGTCAAAAAAGTTTCCTTTATACGGATGAACTTCTTTCAATGGCTGACTCTCTTTATTTTTTTTATTTTTCTTCCCCTCTTGATTCCCATCTTTATCTCGCTGTTGATCCTTTAGGCGAACTTGTTCCTTTTGCTCATGCTTTTTAACTGAGTTCCTATTTTTCTCTACTTCTTTTGCGACGCTGTTTGCAGCAACATCATTTTGCTGCTGCCCTCGCTGCTGTATCTGCTCTTGTAGCTTGCTAGCATCTTGTATCCTAGGAAGAGCAATTTGCATTTCTATTGCTTTTAAACTCATACCCGGTTGCCATCTCCCTACTTATTATGTACAAATGAAAATAACGTCTATTATACGATTTTTTGTAATGTTTGTCTTAGCTTAAATATAGCTTTGGAATGTATTTGTGATATTCTTGACGTCGATAAATCCATCACTTGGCCAATTTCAGTTAATGTTAACTCTTCCTGATAAAACAAGCTTAATACAAGTTGTTCTTTATCATTTAAGTGAGAAATCATAGATGACAGCTCTGATATTAACTCATTTTTAATAATTGTCTCCTCTGGTATTTCTGCTCGCTCATCCTTTAACGAGAATCCAGCTCCGTCTTTTTCCTCACCATCCGGTTGTTCATCAATTGACAATACATTAGCAAAAAAATGCTCGTTCATTGTATTGTGAACATCGTCTTCACTCATATTTAGCTCTTCTGCGATTTCTTTAGAAGTCACATTTCTCATTAGTTTTTGTTCTAACTTTTCAATCGTTTGCTCAATTCGTTTGGCTTTATCTCTTGTATTCCTAGAGAGCCAATCTTCCTTTCTTAATCCATCAATAATGGCTCCTCGAATACGAAAGGAAGCATATGTATCAAATTTCAAGTCCCTTGTTGGATCAAATTTTTCAAGCGCATCGTATAAACCAATCATCCCTAAGCTCTTTAAATCATCTCGTGAAACATTCTTCGGTAAACCAACGGAAATCCTTTGGACATGATAGCTAACAAGCGGCATATATTTTCTTACTAAATAATCACCTGCATCACTGTCTCTTTTGGAAGTCCATTTTTCCCATATGTTTTGTTCCTCGATCGAAGGTGCCTGTCCCATGGTTTCCTCCTCCAAACGACATTGTTCAAATCAATCGTTAAATTAAATACTTTCTTAATATAAACAGTCCTTATTTCTTTCAAACAATAATCGATTTTTTAATTGCAAAAAAAATCAGCCATTACAATAAAAGGCTGATCGTTCATTGCTTTCCATTCTACCATTCCTGAGTGCCTTTGTTAACCGTACGAATGTGTAAGATTTTTGACTTTGGACAAAACTCTATTGTTCGCCCACTATTTCCTCCAACATCCTCTGCCATGATAGCAATTTTTAACTCAGCCAACTCTCTTTTTACCGCTTCTACATTTCTCGGGCCAATTCTCATCATGTCACTTGTATTGCTAAATTGAAACATTTGGGCTCCACCTGCAATTTTTGCTTTAAGCATAGAAGGTCTTGCACCTATTTGGACGAGCTTTTTCACAAGCTCCTTCACCCCGGTATCAGCATACTTTGCAACATTCATCGTACCAGCTTTAGAAAGGGACGAATCGGGGAGCATAACATGAACAAGGCCTGCAATCTCTTTTACTTGATCATATATGACGACTCCCACGCATGACCCAAGGCCAGATGTTCTAATTCGGTTAGGAGCAGATACTATATTCATATCCGCTATGCCAACCTTAATAATCTCTACTTTTTCATCCATTATCCCTAACTCCTAAAGATTCAAAGATAATATGAAAGGAATCCGGGTCAGGCAACAGGAAGAAGTGGCCTCGTACACTTTCACTTATTTCAACATCATCTTCATTTAGCGCGGTATCAATAACTATTGCATAATCGCTTACCTGCGAAAGTTCAATCAATCCAAAGCTTATAATAGCACCAACCATATCAACGCTTAATGCAGGAACGGATGGGTATAAAGCCAGACCAGTAAAATCGGATAATGAAGACAAATAAGAACCAGATAGGATGTTACCAAGCTCCTGCAAGGCAGATGTGGCAATTTCATTCTCTGCTAATTGATCAAAGGTAAATTCTTCATCACCAATCATCTGCTTAATAAAGACAGTTGCCTGCTCAGGAGGTAACACAAAAAACATACTGCCAGGTGCTTCCCCTTCAATACGGAGAAACACCGCAGCAACCACATGATCCGCTCCACCCGATAGCTCCATCATTTCATCAAAAGTTACAATTTTAACATTAGGAACTTGCATATCAATCTTTTTATTTAAAAGTTTAGAAAGAGCAGTTGCTGCGTGGCCTGCACCAATATTGCCGATTTCTTTTAAAATGTCCAAATGAATAGAAGAAAGATTTCTAATAAACCCCATTGGTTATCCTTCAATCCCTTGAGTTGATTTAACTTCTTCAGGATTTAAGACCATTTCAAGGTCAAGTAAAATCATTAACCGCTTGCCGACCTTTACCACTCCACTAATATAGTTTGCCTCTTCTGTTCCGACCACATCTGGTTGAGGTTCGATGGATTCTGTTTGGACATCTAGAACGTCGTTGGCTGCATCTACAATTAAGCCAACCTCCATATCCTCTAAAGTAACAATAATAACTCTTGTACTATCCGAATAGGGTTCCTCTTCCATTCCAAAGCGACTTCTTAAATCTATTATAGGAGTAACAACTCCTCTTAAATTGATAACACCCTTTACAAAGTGCGAGCTACTAGGGACTCTAGTAATATGCTGTACCTTTTCAATGGAACGAACCTTGCTTACTGGAATCGCATATTCTTTTCCTTTTAATTGGAAGATAATAAGCTTTAAATCTGCTACTGATGTCTCACTCATGAGACTTCCCCCTCTTTCCTAACATGCTAGACACACTAGTAGTGTTATTTAATTAGTGCGTTGCAATCTACAATGAGTGCCACTTGTCCGTCACCAAGAATGGTCGCTCCTGAAATAGCAAATACATTTGTTAAATAGTTTCCTAGCGACTTTAACACAACTTCTTGCTGTCCAATGAAGGAATCAACCACAAGCCCTGCCATCTTGTCGCCTTTTCTTACGATAATTACGGAGAAAAACTCATCCTCTTCTTCAAAAACAGGAACTTCAAATATATCCTTTAAGAATAGGAGTGGGACTACTTTCCCTCTGAAATCAATTACCTTTTGATTGTGTGCATTCAGAATATCTTCCTTTTTAACAATTGCTGTCTCAATAATTGAAGAAAGCGGGATTGCGTATTTTTCCTTCTGAATTTCTACTAACATAACAGAAATAATAGAAAGAGTAAGAGGAAGTTGAACAGAGAATACTGAGCCTTCTCCTTCTTTCGAATCAATTGAAACGGTACCACCAAGTGATTCAATCGTGTTTTTCACAACATCAAGACCAACGCCTCGTCCAGATACATCGGAGATTGTTTCTGCTGTTGAGAAACCTGATGCAAAGATCAGTTCATATACTTGCTTGTCTGATAGGGTTGCAGCCGTCTGTTCGGTAATAATACCGTTCTTTAATGCTTTATTTAATACTCTATCTCTGTTAATTCCAGCACCATCATCAGATAATTCAATAAATACATGATTTCCGCTATGGAAAGCCTTTAGAATTACGGTCCCTTCTTCACTCTTCCCCTTCGCTCTTCTTATCTCAGGTGTTTCCACTCCATGGTCTAACGCGTTACGGATTAGGTGAACAAGCGGGTCACCGATTTCATCTATAACAGTACGATCTAGTTCCGTTTCTGCACCGACAATTTCTAAATTAATCTTCTTCCCAAGATCACGAGCTAATTGTCGTACCATACGTGGGAAACGATTGAATACCGTCTCAACTGGTACCATTCGCATATTTAAGATAATGTTTTGAAGATCTCCAGAAATTCGGCTCATTCTCTCCACGGTTTCATGAAGCTCTGAATTATTTAAATCCCTTGAGATTTGCTCTAATCTACCTCTGTCGATGACAAGCTCTTCAAACAAATTCATTAATATATCTAGTCTCTCAATATTCACACGAATAGTTTTATTACTAGCCTGTTTCACCGATGTTTGTTTTTTCTGTTCCTCTTGTTGGGCAGGTTCTTCTATTTTTACTTCTTCTGTAAGGATTACTTCCTGTTTGATAGGTTCAGAAATAGTTTCCGCGGTTGGACGGAGTTGTTCTATAGAAATAGGTTGAATGTCTACTCTATCAACCTCAGATACTTTCATCACCTTGCTTTGAATATCTGACATTGGTTCTTTTGATACAATTGTTACTGTAAACTCTTGATCAAATTGTTCCTCTTCTAGCTGATCAACCGAAGGAGTGGATTTAATTACTTCTCCTAGTTTTTCAATCACTTCGAATACCATGAAAACTCTTGCCGCTTTCAACAAACAGTCTTCTCTCAGTGCAATTGTAATTTCATATGTTTGAAACCCTTGTTCGATTGATTGTTGTAGTACCGTATACTCAAATTCATCGTATTCGCCTTTTAGTGCACGTGGAGCATCTGGAGCTAATGTTGCTGCTACCTCCTGTGCCACTTGAAATATAGCAGGACTTTCTCCCTTTTCAATCAATTTTAGCTTTTCCACTACGGTAGCAACATCACGTTTTCCGTCGCCACCATCAGCAATCGAAAACACCATTGCTTCTAAATCGTCCGTTGCTTCAAACACTACATCAAGAATTTCAGGTGTAACGGAAATCTTTTGGTTTCGGATGGCATCCAAAACGTTTTCCATTTGATGAGTTAGACTAGCTAAATCTTCGTAACCCATCGTAGCTGACATTCCTTTTAACGTGTGTGCTGAGCGAAAAATATCATTAACAATGCTAAGATCACTTGGATTTTTCTCAAGATCAAGTAATCGTTCATTACAGTTTTGAAGATGCTCTTTACTTTCCTCGATAAAAACCTCTAAATATTGGCTCATTTCCATGCCCAACAGCTCCTTGGAGTTATACGTATTTCATTATTGTTTCTGCAATATTATCAACGTTTTTGATTTCATCTACTAACTTTGTTGCAATTGCTGCTTTCGGCATTCCAAAAACGATGGATGTTTCTTCTGATTCCGCGATAGCAACTACATTCCCCGACTCTTTTAGTTTGATTAGTCCTTTTGTCCCATCCGACCCCATTCCAGTCATGATAACGGAAACCTTTGCATAGGTGGATAGCTCACTACAGGATTCAAACATCACATCCACAGCGGGACGATGGCCATTTCTGGGAGGGGATTGATCTAAATGAATCGCTAAGTTTGCTCCTATCCATTTGAGTGTCAGGTGAACCCCCCCTGGTGCAATATAGACTGTACCTTTTTGGATAATGTCTCCTTCTTCAGCTTCTTTAACATGAACCTCGGAGAGTGAGTCTAATCTTACAGCTAGACTTTTCGTAAATCCTGCTGGCATATGCTGCACTACTAAAATAGGGGCATCTATCGTCTTCGGTAACTTTGTTATTACTTGTTGAAGCGCACGTGGTCCACCCGTAGATGTACCTATACACACTAGTTTTTTTCCTGTTAAAGGATTGGATTGATGCTTTTTACTTGGTTCTATTTTACTATAATTAATATGCTTTTTTACAGTGTTTTTTTCTTGACTAGCCGTTTTCACAAGCTGCTTAATATTGGCTTTACTCGCAGAAACAACCTTTTCTACCAATTCTTCCTTGACTTTATGCAGGTCCAATGAAATAGCGCCTGATGGTTTCGTTATAAAATCAGTTGCCCCGTACTGTATGGCAAGAATCGTATTTTCTGCTCCCTGTTTTGTCGTACTAGATAGCATTACCACTGGAGTTGGTTTCTCATCCATGATACGTTTTAATGCTTCTATCCCATTTAATATCGGCATTTCAACGTCCAATGTTACTACATCAGGCCCAAGTTCAATTACTTTTTTTATTGCGTCTTCACCATTTCTCGCTGTGCCAACGACAGTCATTCTTGGATCCTCGGTTAAAAAGTCTTGAATGAGCTTTCTCATAAATGCCGAATCATCCACAATAAGCACTTTAATTTTGCTCATAAACAAGCACTACCTTTCAAACAAAAATCGCTTTAATTTTGAAACAAAATGCGTCTTAGGCTTATCAGAAATTGATTCAAATTGTCTTGCCTCAAAACGACTGGTCATTTGTTGTAACGCTTTAGCTGCAGGTGCTTTCTCGTTAAAAATAAATGGAGTTTGTTTCGTTACCGCTTGATGGACCTGCCGATCATCAGGTATTATACCGAACTCGATGATTTCACGGTTTAGAAATCGCTTGACTACGGTTCGTAATCGTTTAAATGTTTCCATTCCTTCATTTTCAGAATGTGCTCTATTGACGATAAGCAAAAATGGCAGATTCGAATCATGCAAATGAATATGCTTCATCATCGCATATGCATCTGTAATTGACGTTGGTTCTGGTGTTGTAACCACTAGAACTTCATCAACTGCGAGGATAAAAGGCACCGTTTCTTTTGTGGCACCTGCCCCCATATCAAAAAGGATGTATTCGTAATCTGCAAGAAGATTCGACAAATCCTCTGTAAACTTCATGTGAACCTGATTGTCCATATTTACGAAATGAGTTAAACCGGTTCCACCCGCAACATAGTGTAATCCATGTGGACCAGTAGAAACAATTTCGGACAGTGTTTTTCGTCCTTCGAAATAGTCAACGATTGAATAAGATGCAGACTGACCAATTAAAATATCTATATTTCCCATACCAACATCCATATCAAAAAGAAGTACCTTGTATCCTCGACTCGCTAAAGAAATGGAAAAGTTTAATGAGAAATTTGATTTCCCAACTCCACCCTTTCCACTCACGACTGCCAGGGTTTTTGGAGATGGCTTTCCACTCATTTGTTGAATTCTTTGTCTTAACATTTCTGCTTGATCTTTCATGGCTTATTCGACCCCAAGTATCAAATTCGTTACTTGCTCACGATTTGCTGAAATCATATCGTCTGGTACATTTTGCCCATTGGTAATGTAGGCCACACCGATATGACTAGATTTCATCATATGGAGCATGGCACCATATGTAGATGTTTCATCAGCTTTTGTAAAAATAAATTTATTAATTTTTATTAACGAAAATTGTTCGTAAATATCACTCATGTCTTTTTGTTTGGCTGTTAAAGCTAACACAAGAAATGTTTCCATGTCACGTTCAAAATCAACAACCTTTTTTAAGTCCTCAACATATTGTTGATTCCGAAAGTTTCTGCCTGCGGTATCAATCAATACAATATCGTAATCCTTAAATGATTCACACGCTTGCTTGTAATCCTCGAGACTGTAGCAAACCTCTAATGGGACATTTAAAATTTTCGCATACGTTTTTAATTGGTCAATGGCTGCAATTCGATACGTATCGGTAGTAATTAACGCCACCCTTTTTTTATACTTTAGAGCACACTCAGCAGCAATTTTGGCTAACGTTGTCGTCTTTCCAACACCTGTTGGTCCGACAAGATTTATATATTTTTTTGTGAAGGTAATCCCTCCAAATGAAAGAGTACTTAACCGATCGTATAGTTCTTGTCGTAACCACTTCTTTACTTCTCTTTCGTTTGCACCAGAACCATTTGTATACCATTTTTGGAGAAGCGAAGAAATAAGTTCATCTCTTATGTCTTTAGGGACTTCCTGATCAAGCAAGCGCTGCCCACACTTCTGTACAGGCTCGGGAAGAGGAAGATCCGGTTGCTGCTCTGTGATTGTTAGTAGCATCTTTTTTAACCCAGCAATTTCTGCCATCATATCCTCGTCAAGCTTTTTATTCTCTTCACTTGTCGGTTGCTTACGTAAGGACCTAGGGATAGAGGGTTCTACGCTCCTGCTTGGTATTAGAACCTCTTCTCTATCTACTAATGTAGGCATTGGCTTCACAATAGGCTTTACCTTTACCTTTGGCTGTTCAAATTGCATGTTTCTTTCAGCTTGAACCACTTCATCAATGGCTGCAATAACTTCAATATTTTCTTTTTTAAAAAACCCTAAGAATCCTCCAGTTGTGATAATCTTAGAATTTAAAATAACTGCATCGTTTCCAAGCTCCGCTCGAATTTGCTTCATTGCTTCAGGCATGGATGGAGCTGTATATTTTTTTACCTTCAATCTATATTCACCACCCCAACGCTTTGTACTTCTACATTCGCTTCAAGCTCATTGTATGAGAGAATCGGTATCTGTGGAAAATATCGCTCTGTTAACTGTCTAATGTACATTCTTACAGCTGGTGAACATAGCACAATTGGCGATTGTTCCATAATAGATAACTGTTCTACCTGAGTAGCCAGTGATTCTAAAATAGATTGGGAAACAGATGGATCAAGCGCTAAGTAGTTCCCATGCTCTGTTTGTTGAATGTTATCGACAATTAGCTTTTCAATTTTCCCGGAAACAGTCACCACCCGAATCGTTTGACCACCAGCACTGTATTGATTGGTAATTTGTCGCGCTAGTGCTTGTCGAACGTATTCAGTTAGTAAATCGGTATCGGTAGTTACCTTTCCAAAGTCGGCTAGTGTTTCAAATATAATTGGTAAGTTCCTGACCGATACATTTTCACGGAGAAGCTTTCCAAGTACTTTTTGGATTTCACCTACAGTTAGAGGATTAGGTGTAACCTCTTCTACTAATATCGGATAGCTTTCTTTTAAATGATCGATTAACTGCTTCGTTTCCTGTCGTCCGAGTAACTCATGTGCGTTGTTTTTTATGACTTCAGTAATATGAGTTGATACTACAGAAGGGGGATCCACGACTGTATATCCGAAAATTTCTGCCTGCTCTTTTACTTCCTCAGTAATCCATTTAGCTGGTAAGCCAAACGAAGGCTCTACCGTATCAATTCCCTCGATACTATCGTCATCAATCCCAGGGCTCATCGCTAAGTAATGGTCCAATAACAGCTCACCTCTAGCCATTTCGCTCCCCTTAATCTTTAAGCGATACTCATTTGGTTGAAGCTGAATATTGTCCCGGATTCGAACAACTGGTATAACAAGTCCAAGTTCGATTGCCAGCTGTCTACGGATCATGACAATCCGATCGAGTAAATCTCCACCCTGATTAGAGTCAGCTAAAGGGATTAACCCATAACCAAATTCAAATTCAATCGGATCTACATTAAGAAGACTGACCACACTTTCTGGCTTCTTCATTTCATCTGTCTGAATTTCCTCTTCCATTTCTTGAATCTCTGTGATGTCCTGCTTAGGAACTCTAGAGAACATGTACCCACCAAATACTAATAGTCCTGCGATCGGAATGGTTAATATATCTTCTATCGGCGTAAATACACCTAGTATGAAGATTGTTCCACCGGTAATATATAGCATTTTTGGGTAAGCCATTAATTGACCTGTAATATCTGTTCCTAAATTTCCATCTGAAGCAGCTCTTGTTACAACAATACCAGTCGCTGTTGATATTAATAGTGCAGGCAGCTGACTAACAATTCCATCTCCTACCGTTAATAAGGAAAATTGTTTGGCAGCATCAGCTATTGGTAAACCAAGTTGCGTCACACCAACAACAATTCCGAAAATTAAGTTGATCATTACAATAATGATCCCTGCAATGGCATCTCCTTTAACGAACTTACTTGCTCCGTCCATCGCTCCATAAAAATCTGCTTCCCTACTAACTTTTTCACGACGATCCTTAGCCTCATGTTCCGATATCATTCCTGCATTTAAGTCTGCATCAATACTCATTTGCTTACCAGGCATCGCATCTAGTGTAAATCTCGCTGCTACCTCAGATACACGCTCAGATCCTTTTGTAATAACAATAAATTGAATAATAACAAGAATAATAAAAACAACAATCCCAACAATTACATTTCCACCAACTACGAAAGATCCAAAGGTCTCAACCACTCCGCCTGCTTCCCCATGGGTAAGGATCGCCCTTGTTGTTGATACGTTAAGCCCCAATCTATAAAGAGTTAACAGTAATAACAAGGATGGGAAAACAGAAAATTGTAGAGGTTCCTTCATATTCATACTATTTAACAGCACAAGAAGAGCCAATGAAATATTCAGCATAATTAGGATGCTTAAAAGCCATGTTGGGAAAGGGATAATGAGCATCGCGACAATTAATATTACGCCTACTATTACCGATAAATCTCGTCCTGACATCACTATCTCTCCTCAAGTAATACAATAATATCTTTATATCTTTTGCTTTGTTTTATAAACAAATGCTAGAATTTCTGCAACTGCCTTAAAAAACTCCTCTGGAATTGCTTCTCCAATTTCTGCTTGACTATATAAAGCCCTTGCTAATGGACGGTTTTCCATCATTATGACATCATGCTCTTTAGCGATCATTTTAATTTTTTGAGCCATAAAATCTACGCCCTTGGCAACTACAAAAGGAGCATCCTGCTTTTTTTCATCATACTTTAAGCAAATAGCGTAATGAGTTGGATTCGTAATAACAACATCTGCAGTTGGAACATCCTGCATCATTCTTCGCATCGCCATTTCACGTTGTTTTTGCTTAATCTTCCCTTTAATTTCGGGGTTCCCTTCAATGTTCTTATACTCATCTTTTATATCTTGTTTAGACATTCGAATTTTTTTTTCGAAGTCATATTTTTGATACATATAATCAAGGATGGAAAGAAATAAAAGAGCGGAAGAAGCAATTAGTCCCATTTGTACCGTCAAACCTGCTAACGTAACCATAGAAGCACCAATGGACTTTTGAGACAGTATTAAAATGTCTTCCTTCCGATTCCAAAGTACAGCAAAGGTGACTCCACCGACAAAACTAATTTTCAACATGGACTTTAAGAGCTCTACAATCGCCCGCATTGAAAAGATATTCTTTGCTCCCTTTATCGGATCAAGCTTTTCAAGCTTAGGCTGAATCGCTTCTGTCGAGAAGAGAAATCCAAATTGAGCAAAATTCGATGCGACACCAGCTACCATAGCTACTGCCATAATTGGTGCTAAAATTAGAACCATTTCACTAAGTATTTCAAGAAACATCATTTGAATATTGCTTTCGGTTATCTCTAGCTTCATATATTCTTGAAAGGAATGTTGAAATAAGCGAAAAATGATATCCTTAAAATATCCCCCTGCAAAGAAAAGGAATAAGAAAACAGCAAGCAAGACAACGGCTGTATTCACATCCTGACTTTTAGCAACCTGACCTTTCTTCCGAGATTCCTGCCGTTTCTTTGGGGTAGCTTTTTCTGTTTTTTCCCCTGCAAAGAACTGTAAATCTAAACGTAGGGTTTTCAAGCTACAGACCCCCAATCAATTCCATTAACCCTCTCATTGTTGTTAACATGGTTTCAAATAGTGTTGCTACAGCACCCATTAATATACTCATTACAGCAATTAGAACAATAAAACCAACACCTAATTTTAAGGGAAGACCTACTACAAAAATATTTAGCTGTGGAACGGTCCTTGCTACAATTCCGAGGGCAACATCGACCAAAAATAGGCTTCCAACAATCGGTATGGATAATTGGAGGGCAACCCCAAACATTTTTGAAATGGATGAAAGTATATAATTAGGTATGCTTGCATCTCCTAATGGAATCCAAGCTTGCTCTAATGGAATGAATTGATAACTAAAATAAATTCCATCAAGTAAAAGATGATGTCCGTTTAACGCCAATAAAAAGAACAACGATATTGTATATAAATATTGTCCCATTAATGGACTTTGCGTTCCCGTCTGAGGATCAATAACATTTGCAATCGCTAACCCCATTTGGAAATCAATAAAGCCGCCTGCTATTTGGATGGCCGCCATAATGACATAAGCAATAAAACCTAACATAATACCAATCATTGCTTCTTTTATAATCAATAAAAAGTAAGCACCGTTTATTTCTAAAACCGGTGCATCAAATGTAAAAATCATAATCCATGACAAGAAAAAACCTAGTCCAACCTTATGAGTAGTAGGAATGGAACGATAAGAAAATAATGGCATTAATAAGAAGAAAGATGTAACCCGTACAAACACTAATAAAAATGCGGGGAACGTTGGAAGAAAGTCTACCATAAGTTATCCCACATACCTTGTTAAATTAGTAAAGATTTCGTTTGCATACGATAACATATGACTTAGCATCCAAGGTCCAAAAAATACTAATCCTAAAAGAACTGCAACAATTTTTGGTACGAAAGCAAGCGTTTGTTCCTGAATTTGCGTTGTCGCTTGAAATATACTTACAATTAAACCTACTATTAAAGCCAATGCCAGCAAGGGACCACAAATCATTATGACCATCCAAATCCCCTGTTCAGCAATGGTAATTACACTATCTGGAGTCAATCCAATCACCTTCTTAGAAGCTATCTAGTAGTGATTTAACCACTAAGTACCAACCGTCTACTAATACAAATAGCAATATTTTAAATGGCAAAGAAATCATAACCGGCGGAAGCATCATCATACCCATGGACATTAAGACACTTGCAACAACCATATCAATTACTAGAAAAGGAATAAAAATCATAAAACCTATTTGAAACGCTGTCTTTATCTCACTGATTGCAAACGCTGGGACAAGAGTGGTTAAAGGAATATCTGCCACCGTTTCAGGTCGCTCTGCCTTTGAATATTCAAGAAAAAGAGCCAAATCCTTTTGCCTTGTATGTGCACTCATGAACTCTTTTAGTGGCAAGGAAGCTCTTGAATAAGCTTCTTCAAGATTGATTTCTTCATTAAATAAAGGTGTTAACGCTTGATCATTGACTTCTTGAAAGGTTGGCGCCATGATAAAAAAGCTTAAAAATAAAGCTAATCCAATTAACACCTGATTCGGTGGCATTTGTTGTGTAGCAAGCGCCGTTCTGACAAAGGAAAGAACGATTACAATTCGGACAAAGGAAGTCATCAGAACCAATATACTAGGAGCCAAGGAAAGAACTGTAAGCATTAACAGTAGCCTTACTGAGGTAGACACATTTTCAGGATCGCTGCCGTTAAAGAACTCCATAAATTCATTCATCGCTTGTCTGACCCTTTCTTTTCCATTTCATCAAATACCTTTTTCCTCCCTTTAGAGAGTTCCTCAAGCTGAGCTTTTAACGTAGAAGAAAATGACGCTTCTTCCCTACTGGTACCTTGTTTTATATTTCGCGTTCTTTCAATTAGCTTTGTCACAATATCGCTTGGCTGAACAAGCTGGTCCATACGATTGTTATAATCTTCAATAATTTGACGTGCTTCTTCCTCATCATCGATCTCTTTTAGTAGCTTTACATCTTCGCCTACTCCTACCACTATCACACGATTGCCTATTTTCACAATTTGGATGGAGCGATTGGTTCCTAGCGCTGTTCCACCTAAATTCTCCACAAGTTGATTACTTGAGAAGGAACGACTTCTTTTATTGATAAATTTTAATACTGCATACAATAATGCAATCACAAATATGGTTGCAAAAATCATTTTTAAGAAGTCCCAGAAGGTCAAACCAACTGTTGATGTATTTTCATTATTGTCCGTCGTAGTTTCCTCATTATTTTCTACATCTTTAAGTTGATCTTCACTACATTTGCTTTCGTCCTCTAAGCAGTCCTTAATACTGTTAAATTGCTCTGCGAAGGCTCCTTGATTGGAGCCCAGCAAAGCAATAAGTACTAGAAGCAACACTTTGAAGAATAACTTTCCTTTTTGCAATGCGCTGCACCTCTAATTTTAATTATTAACCAAGTGTTTTTGATATTGCTTCAATTACACGATCCGCTTGGAATGGTTTCACGATAAAGTCTTTTGCTCCAGCTTGGATTGCATCAATAACCATTGCCTGCTGACCCATCGCTGAACACATAATGACCTTTGCATTTGGATTAATTTTTTTAATTTCCTTTAATGCAGTAATTCCATCCATTTCTGGCATCGTGATATCCATAGTCACTAGGTCTGGGCTTGTCTCTTTATATTTCTCTACAGCTTGAGCTCCATCCGCCGCTTCTCCAACTACTTCATATCCATTCTTCGATAGTATGTCCTTTATCATCATTCGCATAAATGCAGCATCGTCAACAATAAGAATTTTATGTGCCATAACAATTTTACCCCCAAAAGATTATCTTAGTTTTTTTATTCGATCACTCTGACTAATGATGTCTGTTACACGAACACCAAAGTTTTCATCAATTACAACAACTTCACCTTTTGCAATTAGACGATTATTTACAAGAATATCCACTGGCTCTCCTGCTAGTTTGTCCAGTTCAATAATTGAACCTGAAGATAGCTCAAGAATTTCTTTAACTGACCGTCTTGTACGACCAAGTTCAACGGTTACCTGAAGAGGAATATCTAACAGCATATCAAGGTTTTTAGACTCTGATTGCTGAAGTGGCGGATATTGCTCAAAGTTTGAAAAAGTTGCTGGCTGAACATTTGGTTGTGCCCCCATTGACGCATATGGTGACCCGAAATGCTGCGGTCCTTGTGGATATGCTTGACTTGGTGGCGCTTGGTAAGCACCAGGTGGTGGTACTTGCCCCCATTGTTCTAGGTTCGGATAAGTTTGTGTAGGTGGTTGCATTTGCCCACCATACCCTCCATGTATAGGAGGTTGTTGATGTGTTGCACTAGGAATAGGCGAAGGTTCCACTAGGTCATTAGCCCTATGAGTATTCGTATCCTCTATTTTACCTGATTCTATTTCATTTGTGGGACTTGGATTTAATAATTCTGCCACCAGACCTTTTGCAAACTCTAATGGCACCAATTGCATGATACTTGAGTCAATTAAATCTCCCACTTTTAGTCTGAAAGATATCTTTACTAACATATCATCAACTGGAAGTCTGTCTGTCCCTTCCCCTTCAAGTACGTTTAATATGTCAATAGAAGGCGGTGAGATATCTACCTTTTTACTAAAAATGGTCGACATTGATGTGGCTGAAGAACCCATCATTTGATTCATCGCTTCTTGCACTGCACTTAATTGTATTTCTCCCATAAGGTCGGCTGGTTGGATCCCATCTCCACCTAACATTAAATCAGCTATTATCGCTGCATCAGATTGTTGAATAACTAAAAGATTAGTTCCTGAAAATCCTTCTGTATAGCTCACCTGTATTGCAACATATGGTTGTGGAAATTCCTCTGCCAGTCTATTTTTTGGTATGACAACTACAGTAGGTGTTGTAATATCTACTTTTTGATTTAGAAGAGTTGATAGTGCTGTTGCTGAACTACCAAACGAAATATTACCAATTTCCCCAAGAGCATCTTGTTCCATCGAAGAAAGATAATCTTCTACATTAATGGCTTCTTCTTCCTTAGCCATATCATTATCAGGTTCATCTGTTCCTCTTAGAAGAGCATCTATTTCATCTTGTGAAAGCATGCCATCACTCACCATCATCGTCTCCTCCCTTCAATGTCTCTAATACTTGCACGGCAAGCTTTTTATTTACCTTTCCTGGTTGAGCTAAGAATTTAGGTATATCTCCAACTTTTATCGTTAATGCTCCATCAATTGCTTGATTCAACTCAATCACATCACCTATATCTAGCATAAGGAAATCTTGGATGGAAATTTCCGAATGTCCAAGCTCTGCTGAAATAGGCACGGTAGCTGTCTGAATTCTTTTTTCTAACTGAGCAATCTCCTGTGGTTCTCTTTCCTTCTTTTCTGTTTGCATCCAATAGTGGACAGAAAGCTTTGGAATAATTGGTTCTAACACGACATGAGGTATACAAATATTGATCATTCCAGTTGTTTCCCCTATCACGGTATTAAGAGAAATTACGACAACCGTCTCGTTTGGAGAAACCATTTGCAAAAATTGAGGATTCACCTCGAACGCAGCTAGAAACGGATCGATTTCTGAGATTGTTGACCAAGCTTCCTGTAAGTTTTCAAACGATTTTTCAAACGTATTGGACATGATCTTTGTTTCAATTTCTGTTAAATTCTCTACTTTATTGATACTAGACCCTCTTCCACCCATAAGGCGATCTAACATGGCATAAGCGATATTAGGATTCACTTCCATTAGAATTCTTCCTTCAAGTGGAGGAACTTCGAAAACGTTTAAGATTGTCATTTTCGGAATGGAGCGAATGAATTCCTCGTATGGAATTTGGTCTGCTGAGGCAACTGATATTTGCACATACGTACGTAACTGAGCCGAGAAGTAAGTGGTCAACAACCGAGCAAAATTTTCGTGTATTCGCGTTAAACTACGGATTTGATCTTTCGAAAATCTTAGTGCTCTTTTAAAGTCATACACACGAACTTTCTTCTCGGATTGCTCCTTTTTTAACTCATCCGCATCCATTTCCCCTGTTGAAAGCGCAGATAGGAGAGCATCTATTTCACTTTGTGAGAGTACTTCACCTGACAAATTTCCTCACCTCCGTTCTTCCTCTCTAAGGTTGCAATCTTA
The DNA here is from genome assembly GCA_011524525.1 of Bacillus sp. (in: firmicutes). GTDB lineage: Bacteria > Bacillota > Bacilli > Bacillales > Cytobacillaceae > Robertmurraya_A. The sequence goes on from WTKE01000096.1 coordinate 36,496, forward strand.
CTGGAGGAGAGATTCAGTAATATACACATGCTCTACTTTTCCTTCTTGCATGATCTCAGAAATCTTCGTTTTCAAGTCATTCTCCAGCTTTTGCTGACCTTCTTTACCTTTTAAATCAGCAGCTGTTTTTTCAGATAGCTCTAAAATAATAATGTTTTTCACCTGGAAATCTCTTTTTTCTAATTCTTCTTTTGCTTCTACACTATCTGTTTGAATTTTGAATGAGATACGAATAAAGTCATTACTAGCAAGATTTGCTGTCATTTGCGGAATGTCCACGGATGCTTCTAACACTTCATCAATGGTCAATTCCTTTTCTTTATCTTCCCCAGTTACCTTAAGAATCACTACAACTGCTATGGCACCAACCAGTGTAATTGCGACTAGCAAGATTGCCATAATCATGACTAGCTTATTTTTCTTCATTTTCTTTATCCTCCACCTGAAGCCGTCCTAAAAGGTTGACAGATTGATAAAACTTCTGTATTGCTTCATAAACTTGATCCTCTGCCTCTTTTACGACATATTTCCGCCCGTTAGAAAGCGTGATGGTCGTATCGGGAAAAGATTCGATTGTTTCTATATAGACAGCATTTAACATGAATGGTTTGCCATTTAGGCGGGTTACTTTAATCACGGCTCTTATTAGGGTTGAGAGTTTGGTCTCAACCCTATCCCTCCCTTAGCTTATCGTTTTAAGTTTACAAGCTCTTGTAAGATTTCATCTGAAGTTGTAATAATTCGTGTATTTGCTTGGAATCCTCTTTGTGCAGAGATCATTTCAGTAAATTCTTCAGATAGGTCAACGTTTGACATTTCTAAAGTTCCAGCTGCGATTGAACCTCTACCTTCACCTGCTACATTAATATTTGCCACACCAGAGTTAATGGACTCTTGGAAAAGGTTTCCTCCAGCCTTTGTTAAACCTGATGAGTTACTGAATTTAGCTAGTGCAAGAATACCTAGAGTTCTAACTAAACCGTTTGAGTATACCCCATTAATTTCACCAAGAGAGCCGATGTTAAAGCTTTCTAGTGAACCTTCTGTGTTACCGTTAGGGTTAACTAGAGCGCTTGTACTTCCAGCTACTTGAGTTAGTTGAGAGAAATCTAAGTTAACACCGTTAATTGTAGTCGTTCCAATAGTAATATTTGTAGTTCCACTTTGCGGGTCTACAGTACCTGAACTGAAATCTAGAGTCATTGTAGGTGTATCAAATGTGCCGTCAGCTAATTGAGCTGGCTTATTTACATAAACACCCCACTCATTATTAGCTGTCTTTGCGAAATGAACATCAATTCTATGAGCTTGTCCCGTATTATCTACAACCTGAACTTGTTGAGTAAACGGTGTCCCATTATTTACTGAGTTACTTGCTAAATTACCAGAAATCCCAATATTACTTGTAGTAATTGGTGGTAATACTGCATTTACGTTAACTGCCACATCACCAAGCTGATTGGTGGCATTACCATTTGCATCCACTGTGAATGCTTGTACTTTGTATCCATCACCATTTACTAATGTACCATTATCATCAAGATAAAAGTTTCCAGCTCTTGTATAGAACTGTGCATCTCCTTGATTCACCATAAAGTAGCCATCACCTGAGATCGCTAAGTCAAGAGAGCGACCTGTTGTTTGTAAACTTGATTGTGTGTGAATCGTATCGATCGTTGCAAGTGTTGATCCTAGACCAACTTGTAATGGGTTTTTACCCCCACGGTTGTCTTGTGCTGCACTTGCCCCAGAAATGGTTTGATTCATTGTGTCTTTAAATGTTACACGACCTTTTTTAAAGCCATACGTATTTACGTTTGCAATATTGTTACCAATAACATCTAATTTAGTTTGGAAGTTTTTCATTCCACTAATTCCTGAATACATTGAACGTAGCATTATTTCGTTTCCCCTTTCATAGTAAGCTACTTCTATCGGTCAGTAGCTTGTTGGCCTCCAATTGGTCCAGCCAAAACATTTATTCTAAAATAATCGTTCCATTAATATTTGTGAAAATTTGTGCAGTAGCTTCCTGCCGATCCATAGCCGTTATCACTGTATTATTTTTTGCACTGACAATAAGGGCTGCATCCTGTAACAATACGAGCGAATCTTTAACACCCATTTTTTTCGCTTCATTTACTTTCTCTTGAATTTGACCCCACTTGGCCTCATCAATTTGAATTCCCCTTTGGGACATTCGTTCTTTTGCATGTTTACTTAATGTGAGTTTTTCTGGTTGTAATGCTTCTTGTAAATGCTGAGAGAAAGAGTCCGTACTCGTAGGTTTAGATGTAACCGATTTTAGTTGATGATTACTAATCGGCTGCGAATGAATCGGTCTAAACATAGACTTGTCCATTCAAACCATTCCTTTACGCTTCTATTTTTGTAATGCTTGTGCTTGACACACTCTCTCCATTTTCTAGCTGAAATAATGATTTTCCATCTTTAAAAGAAACAGATGTTACCTTGGCTTGCTTTACTTCATTGTTTTCAGAAGAATACGTAATGGTTTTTCCTATCATCATACTTGCTTGTAAAAGCAGAGTGTCACCTTTTGTATCATTGATTTGTGAAATGTTACCCGATGTTAAACTTGTTCCGTCTTCTAATAAGAAGTTGGCTACACCATCAGTAAATTTCAAAGAAACAATTTTTCCCGTTCCTTGTTCAATTTCAGACGTAGTTCCATCTTCAGATTCAGTCAGCTTATGCCAACTAACCTCTTTCCCAATGAATTGACTGTACGAAATTAATTGGTTTTGTTCTTGAGCACTAACTAGTGATTCAATTGATTTGTTCATATTCGTCATTTGTTCAAGGCTTGTAAAGGTAGCCATTTGCGCAATAAAATCCTTATCCTGCATAGGATTTAAAGGGTCTTGATTTTGCAACTGAGTCATTAGGATTTTTAAGAAATCATCTTTTCCTAATGTATCTGAACCAGTTTTACGCTGAGTAGCTTGATAGTTTGATAGTAAAAGAGATGAATTAATTGTGTTTGCCATTTGTTTCACCTACACTTCCGTATTTAAGAGTGCTTCTTCAAAGGATGAGATAAAATCTTGATCAGATGTTTGCTCGTCCTTTCGTTCAGCTTGTTCCTGCCTTGCTTGTTCTTGTTCACCATCTCGGTTTAAGAACCGCTCTTGACCTGCTGTTTGCTGAGAAATCTCGACGCGCTCAACCTGAATGTTTTGAGAGTTGAAGGCTTGCTTCAAATGATTAAGTTGCCCTTCAATCGCTTCCTTTGCTGCCTGCGTGGATGTGACAATTTTCGCAACCATAACAGAATCTTGTTGAATAATCTCAATTCGTAACGACCCTAAATGACCTGGATTTAGCTGTAGAAACAATCTTTGAACACCATTTACATTTGAAAATTGACTCCTAGCTAAAATACTCTCAAACTGCTTTATTAATTGTTCCGTTTGACCTTGCTTTGTTCCATTTTGAAGAGTTAGCGTCAATTGTTCGGGTCTTGACATTTGCATAAATTGAACAGAACCATTGATTACATCTGCTTTTGTAGTAGAATTTGCACTCGTTGATTCTTCTTTCAAAGAGGAGCTTGCACTAATACTTGAGAAAGTTTGCTTTAAAAAGGCTAGTCTTGAAGCAGCTTGGTCACTTTTTAACACGTTTCCCTCAAGGACGTTTGTTAACTTTGTACTTAATGTCTTAAAATCAAGTTTGCTAGTTTCCTCATTTAAAGAATCTTGATTTTTCGCCATAAGTTCATAAAGCTTTGCCGACTTTACCAGCTTTAACGAATCCTTATCTAGAACGTTATAGAGCTGGCTTGCTGTTAGTTCGTTCATTTTTTTTACCACTTGAAGTAGCTTATCTAAATCACTTTGACCTTCTCCGCCTTCAATTTGAAGCTTCTCCATTACGTTAGACAACAAATTTTGAAATTGTATATGACTCATTCCTAGATAATTCTCAATCATGGTAAGTAAATCTTCGTTACTATTTGAAATTAATTGATCTAACAGCCGTAAACCATCTTCCACATCTAAGAGATCATCCTTAGAAATGAAGGCTAAAAGGTCTTTTACGTCGGTAGCATTTAATTTCACTGCCGTGTTATCATTCGAAGTCTCTTCTACAGGAGCAGTAACTGATTGGAGAAAATTTGAGAAGGATGATTTCACCTGGCTCGTAGAAGTCTTGTTCAACTGTGACGCAAGCTTTTGCGTGAAACCTAAGCTCTCGATTTGCATGTTTTCATTTTCACCTCCTTCTAATGAAATACTGAATTACTACTGTTCATTACTTTCAGCTGTTAGAAGCTCTGTATATCTTGCAGCATCCTCTGCTGTCATATTTTCCATAATCGCAGCGAGTTGATCTGATTTGATGGTTGTTAGTATTTTTAGTGCTTCTTGCTCACTCATAGCTGTAATAATTGGTGCCGCCTTTTTTGCAGACATTGTTTCATACGTTTTAATAATATCTTTAAACGCACGCTTGTTTTCCTCTTGAATTGCCAAAAGTTCATCAATTTGTTGCTGTAGCTGTTCTTTTTCAAGATTTGACCGCTCTACCTGAGCATTATTACCTTCAATTTCTGATTCCAGTTTTTCAATCTTTGCCTCTCGATCCTTGATCTCAGCTTCTAATGCGATTACGCTCTTTTCCCACTCTTCCTCGGATTGTGTTCCTTCTTCTGTAATTAGCGAGGAAACAAACGGAATCTGTGCACCAAGCTCTTTGGACTTTTCAAATATATTTACCCCAGCGAAGCTTAATACTACTAACGCAACTGTTACTAAAAACAAGAAGGGAATAAGAAAGACAAAAATGAACATTTGAAATTTATTCGATTTCTTTTCTCCTATTTCTTCGATTTCCTTTGCCATTCTATCACCTAACCTTCTCGATTCATGTACATTTGTATCGAGATATCGTCCATTTGTTTACCTTCAAACACTTTAATATCCTCGGTAAATTTCAAGTAATCCTTTTCGCGGATTTTTTCATATTTCTTTACTTCTATATTTTTTTCTAACAATTTTTCCTGAAATAGCAGCATTCTGTTTCTTGCGTTGATAACCATCTTTTGATAATGATCAATCATCTTTTCGATATTACTGATGAACTGTTGGTGATGACGAATCTCTTGAATGGATAGTCCTCCATGTAGCCGCTCAGACTGATAAACTTCAAGATCCTCTTTTCTTTTTAACAGCTCATACAGCTTTTCTGCCACTTCCTCAAACTTTTGAACTGAATCTTGGTAGATAGAAACGGCTTCATCTTTTTCACGTTCTTTTACAGCGAGGATTTTATGAAACTTGAACTCATATCTCATTAATAGTCACTTCTTCCAAGTAATTCATATAACGATTGGACACCTTCATCAAAGGATACCTTTTCTTCTGTTGCTTGCTTAATAAAAGAAATAATTTTAGGATAGGAAGCTATGGCATCATCTATTTCTTTTGAAGAGCCTCGTTTATAAGCACCGATATTTATCAAATCCTCAGAATTGATATAGGTACTTAACAGCTCTCTTAGTTTTTCAGCAGATTTTTTATGGGCTTCAGGTACGATATTATTCATGATTCTACTAACGCTTTTTAGCACATTAACGGCCGGATACTGACCTTTATTAGCTAATGAGCGATCCAGAACAAAATGTCCGTCCAATATCCCACGAACCGTATCCGCAATCGGCTCATTCATATCATCTCCATCAACTAGTACCGTATAAAACGCCGTAATTGATCCATGCCTATTCGTTCCTGTTCTCTCTAATAATCTTGGCAAGATCGCAAAGACAGAAGGTGTATACCCTTTCGTTGTCGGTGGCTCCCCAATGGCCAAGCCTACTTCACGCTGTGCCATTGCAACCCTTGTCACCGAGTCCATCATCATCATGACGTTTAAACCCCTATCACGAAAGTACTCCGCAATTGCGGTTGCCGTAAAAGCTCCTTTGATTCTCATCAATGCTGGCTGGTCAGAAGTTGCGACAATAACGATTGACCTAGCTAAACCCTCAGGTCCTAAATCCTTTTCGATAAACTCTCGAACCTCACGACCACGTTCACCAATTAATGCAATTACATTCAAATCCGCATTCGTATTGCGTGCAATCATTCCAAGTAATGTACTCTTACCTACACCACTCCCGGCAAATATTCCTACACGCTGACCCATACCAACTGTTAGAAGACTATCGATTAATCGAACTCCTACTTCCACAGGTTCAGATATCGGTGGTCTTGTCATTGGATTTGGTGGGTCCTGGTCTGTTCCAACCGACCCAAGTCCTTTTGGAAGCTGGCTCCCATCAAGTGGTTGACCTAAAGAATCTAGTACACTACCGATCAGAGCTGGACCTATCTTCACCTCTAGTGGCTTCAATGTTGCTTCTACCAAACAGCCTGGGGAGATTTCATTTAAGCTTGTATACGGCATAAGCAGTATATTTTCATCCTTAAAACCAACAACCTCAGCTTGAATTTTTCGGTTGTTTTTGCCGATATGAATGTAACAAACATCACCGATTGAGCTTTCCGGTCCTTGCGATTCAATCATTAGACCTACGACACGCTTCACTCTTCCATAGCGCTTAAACGTTTTCATCTGATCAATTTGTCCCAACAAATCGGCAGCTAGCACTCTATTCACTCTCCAATAGGTCGTAAAGTTTTCTTTTGATCTCATCGAGCTGTTGATCCACACTTGCATCTATACGGCCATTTGCAGATTCAATAATACAACTCTGTTCTGTTAGCTCACTATCAGGAAAAATATATAGTTCCGTCTCCTTTGGAAAGATTCGAATTAAATCTTCCTTTTGGACTAGTAAAAATTCATAATGTGCTGGATGAACATGAAGCTGAATTTCACGATATTCTCTCGCTTCTCTTAATGCTTTTTTCACTATCGGTAAAAACTGCTCTGAATCACCTGTGAGTGTATTAGCAATAATTTTTTCAGCGACCTTAAGGGCAAGAGACAAAATGGTTCGTTCACTTGAATCAATCTTCTTCTCGTAGTCATACTTTGACAAGGTAACCGTTTCCTTCGCTTGTTCTATGATGGCTTGCGCTTCATTGTATCCAAGCTGTTTTCCTTCTTCATGACCTTGAGTAAAACCTGAAGTTTGGGCTTGTTCAGCCATTGCTTGTAACTCCAATTGAAACGATTGTTGCTCTTGCTCCATTTGTTCACGAATTTGAGCAGCATATTCCCTAGCATCTTGAACGATTCTGTCCGCTTCACTTTGCGCAGCGGCAAGAATTCTCTCTCTCTCTTGATAACTTACAAAAGATGATTCTTCTTCTTTTTCATCGGTGTAATTCTTGATTGCTTTAATTGAAATCACTTTGTTTTCGTTGGAAAATTCTTGAGGTACCCACGTTGATTTAATAAGCCTAGACAATGATATCGTCACCTCCGCCACGAGCAACCACAATTTCTCCTGCTTCCTCTAGACGACGAATGATGGCAACAATTCTTGACTGTGCTTCTTCCACATCACGTAGACGAACTGGTCCCATAAACTCCATTTCATCCTTAAAGCTTTCAACCATACGTTTGGACATATTTCCAAACACGATATCCTTGACTTCGTCGCTTGATACTTTTAGAGACAGCTTTAGATCTTCATTATCACAGTCACGAATAATCCTCTGAATCGCACGGCTATCAAGTGTAACAATATCTTCAAATACAAACATTCTTTTCTTAATTTCTTCCGCTAACTCTGGGTCTTGAATCTCAAGTGCATCTAGAATCGTTCTTTCAGTTGCACGATCGACACCATTTAAGACTTCCACAACAGCCTCAATACCGCCCGTTTGTGTATAGTCCTGTGTCACAGACGAAGACAGCTTTCTCTCTAAAATTTGCTCAACTTCATTGATAATTTCAGGTGAGGTACTATCCATTACTGCAATTCTTCTTGCAATATCAGCTTGAACTTCCTGAGGAAGTTCAGATAAAATTTGACCTGCTTGGGCCGAATCCAAATAAGATAAAATAAGTGCAATTGTCTGTGGATGTTCGTTTTGAATAAAATTAAAAATTTGTCCTGGATCCGCTTTTCTAGCAAAGTCAAAAGGTCGAACTTGAAGGGATGAAGTTAAACGGTTAATGATAACAGCTGCCTGTTCAGTCCCAAGCGCTTTTTCAAGAACCGTTTTTGCATATCCGATACCGCCTTGTGATATATAGTCTTGAGCTAGAGCAATATTATGAAACTCCTCTAGAATCTCTTCTTTCGCGGTAGATTCCACTTTTTTCACTCCAGAAATCTCTAACGTTAATTTTTCTATCTCTTCTTCACTTAAGTGTTTATATACTGATGCAGACACATCCGGCCCAAGTGAAATGAGAAGAATGGCTGCTTTTTGTTTACCTGTTAATTCCTTTTGATCTCTTTTTGCCACCTTCACTCACTCCTCCTAGTCTTCAGCAATCCATGAACGCAATAGTTTTGCGAAATCCTCTGGCTTTTCTTTTGCCATCTTTTCTAGCTGTTTCTTTCTCAACGATCCTTCTGTTTCTTCTTTATCTTCATCAAGGTCACGAATTGAAATAGGCGTGTAATTATCAAATGCCAGATCTTCTTCCTCTTGTGCCTTCTTCTTTCTTGCACGCATAAACAAGAAAATTAACACAATAATAGTTGCTAGAAGTACTCCGCCGATTGCATATACCCACCATGGAATAGATGCTGTTTGAGTATCTTCAAATTCTACTTTTCCGTTAAATGGCTGAACTGATACTAGAATTTTGTCCTGAATGGCTTCATCCGTTAGCTCGCCATCAACGGTTGTTTTATCTATAGATGTACGAACGATAGAAGCAAGCATTTGCGTAATATCATCCACACGTTCTTGAGGTAATGTCGTAGGATCATCCGCCGTTGGAGGTTCAACCATTACTTGAATACCTAAGTCTCTAATTTTATAAGGACTTTCAACAATTTCTTTACGAATTTTATTCACTTCATAGTTGATCGTCTCTTCAATTCTTTCGTAATCACCTGTACCAGTTGCTCCCTCTAAGTAACCTGTACCAAGAGAGTCTGCTGCATCTTCAGTAGCTGGTTCACCACCAACATCCGCTGCGTCACCAGTGAAGGTTTCTGTGATTTTTTGGGCACTAGCCGCAATACCTTCCATGTTCTCCTCATCTACAGGAGTCACAAGATTTTCCTCACGATTTTCCTGTGTAAAGTCAACATCGGCAGTAACAATTACTGCTACTTTGTCTTGTCCCATTAAGGTGCCTAGCATACTTTGTACTTGGCGTTGAACATCACGTTCAATCTGTTTTTTGATATCATTTTGAGCAGCAAAAGTAGAACCTGAAGAATTTTCTTCATTATTTAAGTCAAAGTACTCAAAGTTTTGGTTCGTAATGACGATATTATCTGTAGGGAGATTGGGAACACTCTTTGATACTAGATGGTACAACGCTTTGATCTGGCTTTCCTCAAATTCATAACCAGGTTTCGTGTTCAGTACAATAGAAGCACTGGCCGCTTCAGATGCATCTGTTACAAAGATCCCTTTCTCTGGAAGATTAATCATAACCTTCGCATCATTAATCCCTTCTATACCCTTCATTAAGTTCGCTAACTCTGTTTGCATTGCATCAAGCTTCATGACATTAAACTCATTTTCTGTCATCCCAATTCCAGCATTTTGACTAAAAAATGAATAATCAATACTTCCTGAATTAGGTATGCCTTCCGCTGCAAGCTCAACCTTCAACGTATCAATGCTCTCTTTTGGCACCAATATCGTTGTCCCATTATCCGCAATCTCAGATACAATTCCTCTTGCATCTAAGCTTTCTTTAATAGCTCCTGTTTCAGCTGGTGATAAATTACTATATAAAGGCTCTAAAGTCGTTCTAGTTGCAAAAAACGTTACTAATGAAATCAGTGTCACTAAAGACACTAAACCGCCCACAAAGAACATTTTTTGCTTTTTAGAACGACTTGTCCAATATTCTTTTATTGCATTTAATTGTTTCTGCAATTGGTTCATCACGTTCCTCCGGTTCAATGTGTCATGCCAAAAGGTGCCTTAAGCACCTTTCCAACACAAAAACTATTAAACTTGCATTCTCATTACTTCTTGATATGCTTCAATGACTTTATTTCTCACTTCAATCGTCGCTGACATGGTGATGCTAGCTTTTTGACTTGCAATCATCACTTGGTGAAGATCTACATTTTCGCCTCTTGCTAATTTTTCTGTCATCACATCAGATTGATTTTGTGCTGAATTAACTTTTTCAATTGAATCCTTTAATACGGACGCAAAACTCTTTTGTGCTTCGTATGGTGTAGTAGATGGAGCAGAAACTGCTGCATTTGATTGAAAAACTTTAGATACAGACGGAATAGATATAGTCATCATTTATTCTCCTTTTATTTACCGATCTCTAATGCTTTCATAAGCATTCCTTTAGATGCATTCAATACAGTCACGTTTGCTTCATATGATCTAGTCGAACTAATCAAATCCACCATTTCACGAAGTGGATCGACATTCGGTAGTTCAACATAGCCATTTTCATCCGCATCAGGATGTTCAGGGTCATAAACAAGTTTAAAAGGAGTCTCTGTGTCCTCAACAATTCTTGAAACCTTCACACCGTTTCCAGCACCTGTCGTTTGTTTTGACATTGCTTGGCTCATAAACGATGAAAAGTTTCCCTCCTTAGGTTGAAGAACAACTGATTTCCTTCTATAACCTGCTGTGTCTACGTTAGCCATATTGGAAGAGATAACATCCATGCGCAATCTTTGTGCTGTTAAAGCAGATGCAGAAGTATTAATGCTATGGAAAATCGACATAATTATCTCCCTCCTTTTATGACTGTTTGTAGCGAGTTAAACTTTCCGCTAATTCGTTCAATCATGGCATTATAATAAATTTGATTAGTTGCAAGGTCTGCCATTTCTTTATCGATATCTACATTGTTTCCAGTATGATTATATGATGTGGTACGATCCGTAGTTATTGTTACTCCCACTTGTCCTGAACTTTGAATGGCCATATGCTTACTGTTTGTTTGTTTCCCTGTAACAGTCGATATCGCATCATTAAGTTCTGACTTAAAGCTTACGTTTTTAGCTTTATACCCTGGAGTATCAGCGTTAGATATATTTTGTGCTATCACTTTTTGTTTTGTAGAAGAATAATTCAACGCATTTTCAAGCGTATTAATTGTATTTGAAAAGAGCTTCAAGTTCTCCACCTCATATATAGGTATATATATTTTGTTGATTGGTGCAGAAACTTGTAGTTTTACGTCGGATTCTGCAAAACAATCATACTACTAATTTTAATGAATCGCATATAGGATGTCTATCTCAATACGGGCGAAATACTTAATCTATAAGTCCTATTTTAAGCGAATTGTCCTATTAGTAAAACACTGAAAAGATTGGAATCATGTACATATTTTTAACAATTTTTCAGTTCATCAGGTCCAATTGTTTACTAAGAAAAACGGACTAGTAGGAATGTCTTATATTTGTAAGGGTGTATTTAGAATAAGCGAACACATTTTTATTGTAAAGAAAAAGTAGAATTTTGTCGAAATGTATCATAAAAAAAACTCCTTATTTCTTATCGAAATAAGGAGTTTTTTATTAGTTTGATTTTAATTTACTTAGTTCAACTAAAAACTTGTCGTTTAGTACTTTAATATATGTTCCTTTCATACCTAACGAACGTGATTCAATCACACCAGCACTTTCTAGTTTTCTAAGTGCATTTACAATCACAGATCTTGTAATTCCTACACGATCAGCAATTTTTGAAGCAACTAGCAATCCTTCTTTTCCACTAAGTTCTTCAAAAATATGCTCAATTGCTTCTAGCTCACTATAAGATAACGAGCTGATCGCCATTTGTACAACTGCCTTGCTTCTTGCCTCTTCTTCAATTTCTTCTGCTTTTTCTCTTAGAATCTCCATGCCTACTACTGTAGAGCCATACTCTGCCAAAATTAGGTCATCATCATGGAATTGCTCTTGTGTTCTAGCAAGGATTAATGTTCCTAGCCTTTCTCCTCCGCCGATGATAGGAACGATCGTTGTTAAACCGTTTTTAAATAGGTCTTTGTTTTCCACTGGAAAAGCTGTGTACTCACTATTTACATCTAGATTAGATGAAGTTTCGTTAATGTTAAATAGGTTGTTTGTATACTCTTCAGGGAATTGGCGATCTTCAAGCATTTTCTTAATCCGGTCGTTTTCTATTTGTTGGTTTACCGCAAAGCCAAGTAATTTCCCACGGCGACTTACGATAAAAATATTTGCTTCGATGACTTCACTAAGTGTTTCTGACATTTCTTTAAAGTTAACCGGTTTCCCTGCTGCCTTTTGAAGTAAGGCATTAATCTTTCTAGTTTTTGACAGTAAATCCATTTGTTCTTCCTCCTAATTAGCTAAAACCATTGCAGTAGCACTTACTATGAATTCTGCATATGTATTGAACTGTTGTGTGTAACATAATATACGTTTGATTCCCCCATCACGAGGGAATCAAACCCATGAATTACAAAATAAATTGACTTAGGTCTTTATTACGCGAAATGGCTCCGAGCTTTTCTTCTACGTATTGTGGGGTGATTGTGATTGTTTCCATTGTAATATCCGGTGCTTCAAAGGACAAGTCCTCTAAAAGCTTTTCTAAGATGGTATGCAATCTTCTAGCTCCAATGTTATCCGTATTTTGATTTACATCATAAGCAACTTCTGCAATCTTACGAATAGCATCGTCAGAAAATTCAATTTCTATACCTTCAGTCACTAACAATGCTTGATATTGCTTAATTAGTGCATTGTCAGGTTCGATTAGGATTTTATAAAAATCGTCAACAGTTAGCTTTGTTAATTCCACCCTAATGGGAAAACGCCCTTGAAGCTCAGGTATTAAATCGGACGGCTTTGCAATATGGAAAGCACCTGCAGCCATAAATAGAATATGGTCTGTTTTTACTGATCCATACTTCGTAACGACAGTCGAACCTTCAACAACTGGAAGAATATCTCTTTGAACTCCCTCTCGAGAAACATCCGCGGATGATCCTCCTCCATTTTTACTAGCAATTTTGTCAATTTCATCAATAAAGATGATTCCTGTTTGCTCAGCACGGAACACAGCTTCTGATGTGACTTCATCCATATCAATCAGCTTCGAGGCTTCCTCATTCGTTAACACCTTTCTAGCATCGCGAACAGAAAGCTTCCGTTTTTTTCGTTTTTTCGGCATTAAGCCACTTAAGGCATCCTGCATATTCATTCCCATTTGCTCCATACCTGAACCTTGAAGCATATCAAACATGGATGGTTGCTGCTCTTCCACTTCAACAGAAACCATTTCATTTTCAAGCTCTCCCTTAGAAAGCTTTTCAGCAACAACCTTCCTTTTTTCAACGATATTCATGTCTTCAGTAGGTGTTGGTTCTTGTTCCTGTGCCCCGCCTCCACCGAATAGCATCTCTAAAGGATTTTTATAGCCCGTTGCTTTTTTTGCAGAAGGTACTAACAAATCAACTAGTCGCTTATTTGCATTTTCCTCTGCTCTTTCTTTTACTTTTTGCATTTTTTCTTCTTTTACAAGTCTAACTGCTGTTTCTACGAGATCTCTTACCATTGATTCAACATCACGACCCACGTAGCCCACTTCCGTAAACTTTGTCGCTTCTACCTTTACAAACGGTGCTGAGACAAGCTTTGCCATCCGCCTAGCGATTTCGGTCTTTCCGACACCTGTTGGTCCGATCATTAATATATTCTTAGGATTGATTTCATCCCTTAAACTCTCGTCAAGCAAACTACGTCGATAACGATTTCTCAGTGCAACCGCTACTGCTTTCTTTGCATCCTTCTGCCCAATGATATACTGATCCAATCGTTCAACAATCTGACGTGGGGTTAGATTTGTCCCTTTAGTGACCATTCGATCCCTCCTAAAGCTCTTCAACGATAATATTGTGATTTGTATACACGCAAATTTCCGCCGCAATTTCAAGGGAAGCCTTTGCGATTTCCTTTGCCGTTAGATGCTCTCCAGAATACTTCTTTAATGCTCTTCCCGCAGATAGCGCATAATTACCACCTGATCCAATTGCAAGGATTCCATCGTCTGGTTCAATGATCTCTCCCGTACCAGAAACCAATAGCATATCCTTGTCGTTCATAACAATTAGCATTGCTTCGAGACGACGAAGAACTTTATCGCTTCGCCATTGTTTTGCGAGTTCAACAGATGCTCGTTGCAGATTTCCATTATACTCCTCTAACTTACTTTCAAACATTTCAAAAAGAGTAAAGGCATCCGCTACAGAACCAGCAAATCCCGCTAAAACTCTGCCGTTAAATAACTTTCTAACCTTACGAGCTGTATGCTTCATCACAACAGCATTGCCAAAGGTTACTTGACCATCTCCAGACATAGCACATTGACCATTATGACGAACAGCAAAAATAGTTGTTGCATGAAATTGCGTCATATTATTCCTCCTAAAGCTTAAGCCCGAGGGTGATGGGCCATATATGTTTTTCGCAAGTAATCATTTGTAACATGTGAATAAATTTGTGTAGAAGACAAAAACGAATGCCCTAATAACTCTTGGACACTTCTCATATCTGCTCCGTTATTAAGGAGATGTGTCGCAAAGGAATGTCTTAGTTTATGCGGATGGATGGATCCGTTTAAAGATGATTTTTTTATCATTTGATCGAGAATATGTCTAACTCCGTTTGTTGTTAGTGGTTCTCCACGAAAGTTAACAAATAAGGAATCATGCGAATGCTTCTCTCCAAGAAGGGCTTTTCTTCCATTGTTAATATATGTATCAACTGCTTCTTGAGCAAAGCTACCAAAAGGAATATATCGATCCTTTTGGCCCTTCCCATGAACAAGTACCGTTCCAATGTATAAATCAATATCTTTTAAACGAAGCTGACAACATTCACTAACACGCATCCCTGTAGCGTATAAAATCTCAAGCAAGGCGAGATCCCTCTGCCCGATAGGAGTATTAGCATTACTACTCGAAAATAATACTTTAAGCTCCTCTTCGTAAAAGAAATCGGGCAATCTCTTTTCTTGTTTCGGCATAATCACTTGTGCAAAAGGATTATTCTGAACGAGATGCTCCCGTAATAAAAACCGGTAAAAGCTTCTCATACAGGATATTTTTCTCGCGACAGATTTTCTAGCTAAGTTCTTTTCAAAAAGTTTCGTTAAATAAAGCCTGACATCGGAGTATTCAACATCAGCATAATCAGCTAACGATTGTTCCTTCATAAAAAGAGTAAAATCCCTAACATCAACTTGATAATGCTCAATTGTATATTGTGAATAATTTCTTTCTATTTGTAAATATTCAAAAAATAACTTTGCTGAAATGTTCACATCTTCTGACAATATCCGTCACCTCACAAAGGCTACTAAATCGTATCACACTTCACATACCCTTGCAAGCAATTTACAAATTTTTCACAAAGTTCTGAATTGTTTCTAAAGCTCGGTTTGCATGATGCTCTGCTCTTTCCTTTTTCCCTCTGATTTTAGTCGGTAACTCAGGGAACAAACCAAAGTTCGCATTCATCGGCTGAAAATTCTTTGCGCTTGCACTCGTAATGTATCTTGCCATACTCCCGATCGCAGTTTCTCCAGGAAACACAACCAGCTCTTCTCCTTGTACAAGTCTAGCTGCATTAAGTCCAGCAACTAATCCACTTGCTGCAGACTCCACATAGCCCTCTACTCCAGTCATTTGACCAGCGAAGAATAAATCATTACGATTTTTGAATTGATACGTAGGCTCTAGTACTTTAGGCGAATTAATGAAGGTATTTCTGTGCATGACACCATACCTTACGATTTCAGCATTTTCTAATCCAGGGATTAACTGAAGAACTTCCTTTTGTGGTCCCCACTTCAAATGTGTCTGAAATCCAACAATATTATAGAGTGTTCCTGCAGCATCATCCTGTCTAAGCTGAACAACAGCAAACGGACGCTTACCTGTTTTAGGATCCTCAAGACCAACTGGCTTCATTGGTCCAAATAGCATCGTTTTCTTCCCTCGGCTTGCCATTACCTCAATCGGCATACAACCTTCAAAGAAAATTTCTTTTTCAAATTCTTTCAAAGGAACTGTTTCTGCTGAAACAAGTGCTTCGTAAAAACGCTCAAACTCCTCTTCGGTCATAGGACAGTTAAGATAAGCTGCCTCCCCTTTATCGTAACGGGATTTTAAATACACCTTATCCATATCAATGCTATCTTTTTCAATGATTGGTGCTGCAGCGTCATAGAAGTATAAATATTCTTCACCCGTTAATTCTTGGAGCTTGGCTGAAAGTGCAGGACTTGTTAATGGTCCAGTCGCTATGACAGCAGGTCCCTCTGGGATTTCTGTTATTTCTTCATTGATAACAGTTACATTCGGATGATTTTTCACTTTATCTGTTACATGTGCAGCAAACTCATGACGATCCACTGCAAGCGCTCCACCTGCTGGAACTGCACAAGCATCCGCGGAAGAGATAATAACAGAGTCTAGCTTTCGCATTTCTTCCTTCAGGACTCCGACTGCATTTGTTAAATTATTTGCACGAAGGGAGTTACTGCAAACTAACTCAGCAAATTTATCTGTATGGTGTGCTGGAGTTTGTTTCACTGGTCTCATTTCGTACAAGCGAACCTTTATTCCTCTTTTTGCAAGTTGCCAAGCTGCTTCGCTTCCAGCTAAGCCTGCTCCTATCACATTCACTGTTGCATCTATCATTTTATGAACCTCCAATAGCTCGTATGTATCTTTTTTGGTATTAGCTTCTCCATATTCCTTCTGCATTTTACACTACGAATGAAAAAGTATAAAGTTTCAAGCAATAAAAAGAGTGAGCATAGTGCTCACCCTTAGCTTTGTGGCTCTTCCTTGTAGTCACAACCAACGCATTGAACTTGGACACCTTTTTTAAGCTTCTTCTCAATCAATAGTGATTCACATTTTGGGCAATTTCTAGGCAGCGGTTTATCCCATGAGATAAAATCACATTCTGGGAATGTATCACAGCCATAGAAGATTCGACGCTTTTTACTTTTTCTTTCTATTATATTTCCAGTCTTACAATTTGGACATTTTACTCCGATATCCTTAACGATTGCTTTTGTATTACGACAATCCGGGAAATTGCTGCAAGCCATAAACTTTCCATAGCGGCCCATTTTATAGACCATCTCATTTCCGCACTGCTCACAATCCTCACCAGCAGGCTCATCTTTAATTTCTACCTGCTCCATTTCTTTTTCTGCCTTTTCTAAATGCTTTTCAAAACCTCGATAAAACTCATCGATGATCCGTACCCATTTTGTTTTTCCTTCTTCTACATTATCTAAGTCTTGTTCCATTTTTGCGGTAAACTCGACATCTAAAATATCCGGAAAAAATTCTACCATGAGTTCATGGACGATCTCTCCAAGTTCAGTTGGAATGAAACGTTTATTATCTAGAGTAACATATCCTCGTTTTTGAATGGTATCTAGTGTCGGAGCAAATGTTGATGGACGACCAATTCCAAGTTCCTCCAACGTCTTAACTAATCTAGCTTCCGTATACCTTGGAGGCGGTTGGGTAAAGTGTTGTTTCGGTTCAATGTCCTTTTTGAGGACCGTATCTCCTTCCTTTAAATCAGGAAGCATTTTGTTCTTATCCTCAGTTTGATCATCTGTCCCTTCGACGTACACCTTCATAAAACCTGGAAACTTAACCTTAGATCCGGTTGCTCTAAAGATTACCTCTCCATTTTTCAAATCCACACTCATCGTATCCATAACAGCCGGTGCCATTTGGCTAGATACAAACCGCTCCCAAATTAACTTATAAAGCCTCAATTGATCCCGTGACAAGAATTCTTTCATACTAGCTGGATCACGTAGTGTACTTGTTGGTCTAATCGCTTCATGAGCATCTTGGGTGTTTGCACCTTTTTTTTCTTTACGCTTTTCTTCAGGTAAAAAGTTGGCACCGTAAGTTGATTCAATATACTGACTTGCTTCTGCTTGTGCTACCTCAGAAATTCTAGTGGAATCTGTTCTCATGTATGTAATTAACCCGACGGTGCCTTCTTTTCCTAAATTGATCCCTTCATATAGCTGTTGGGCTAGCATCATCGTCTTTTTTGCTCTGAAGTTTAATTTTCTCGCAGCCTCTTGCTGAAGAGAAGAAGTTGTAAAAGGCACCGCTGGATTTCTTTTACGTTCTTTTTTAGTCACAGAGGTTACTTCGAACTTATTCCCTTTCATTTTTGCTAAGATCGCCTTTACCTCTTCTTCTGATTTTAGCTCCATTCGTTGATTTTCTATTCCATAGAAGTCGGCTTCAAACCCTGTTGTTCCTTTTAAAAACTCGCCTTCAATTGTCCAGTATTCTTCTGGGATAAACTCTTTAATTTCGTTTTCTCGATCAATAATTAAACGTACTGCTACCGATTGAACTCGACCTGCGCTAAGCCCTTTTTTCACCTTTTTCCAAAACAACGGACTAATATTGTAGCCAACCAAACGGTCTAAAATTCTACGTGCTTGCTGAGCGTCTACTAAATCCATGTTAATTGGTCTTGGATGCTTAAAAGACTCTTTAATTGCATCCTTCGTAATTTCATTAAAAACTACCCGACAATCTGAATGGATATCCACATCTAGCGTATGAGCTAGATGCCATGCTATTGCTTCCCCTTCACGATCCGGGTCAGCCGCTAGATATATTTTCTTTGCTTTTTTTGCTGCTGTTTTTAATTCCTTTAGCACGGGGCCTTTTCCACGTATTGTTATATACTTTGGTTCGAACTCATGTTCAACGTCCACTCCCATCTGACTTTTTGGAAGATCGCGAACATGCCCCATCGACGCCTTAACTTTATATTTTTTTCCTAAGTATCTTTCAATCGTCTTCGCCTTTGCTGGTGACTCAACGATTACTAAAAACTCCGACATCTATTGTCCTCCTCAAGAGGGATTATATTAAATATTTGTTTTTGAATGTTTATTGTAAATATTCATTATTATTAAACTATTTATTGGTACTTGTCAAATATATCGAAAACGGTTTCAGCCTACATAATTCAAATTTGTATCTTTATTTTCGAACTTCTGTTGCAAAATGTATAACAGTTTGAGCGATATTTCAACCTTTTTCATAAAAATATATAAAAAATTGGTGAAAAAGTATGGTAAATCAATGACATTTCTCTTTTCCATACCTTTTTGTCATCATATGTGATGTTCGATCCAATTACAAACATTATGCATAAAATAATTCATTTAATATGTCTTCATGACTTCTTACAAGCTTTGCTCCTTGCTGAATAAGGTCATTTGTTCCTGTCGAATGCTGACTAAAAATATTTCCTGGCAGGGCAAACACCTCTCGACCTTCATGAACCGCGAAATTTGCGGTAATTAACGAGCCGCTTTTTCTTTTTGCTTCTATTATAAATGTGCCTTTAGAAACGCCACTAATAATTCTATTTCTCATTGGAAATTGCCACCGCGAAGGAGTCGTATTTGGGGGATATTCGGAGATCATTAGATGGTTTTTCATAATATTTAGAGCAAGCTTTTGATTCGTTTGGGGGTAAATATGGTAGATACCACCGGCAATGACTGCTATCGTTTTCCCTCCTAACCGAATAGCTGCTTCATGAGCAAGCGTATCAACACCTATGGCTAACCCGCTGACGATAATAATTCCTTTTTCAATGAGCGGTGGGAACAAACGATCAATCGCTCTTTTTCCATACTCTGTCGCCTGTCTAGAACCGACCACAGCAAGCTTGGTTTGCTTTCCTAGCAGGGAGGTATCTCCCTTGGCGTACAATACCCATGGCGGCTGATACGTTTCCTTTAATAATTCTGGATATGCTGAATCAAAGTAAGTAATAATCTCAATATCATTTTGTTGATAATGGTGGATTTGTTCCAGTAAAGCGGTTGAATGAAGATCTTCAAGTAAGGGTTGGATGATAGAAGACGGAAGTTCATTGACTTGATAGAGGAAAGTTGGGGAGTACAGACCTTTCAGCTCGGGATCATGCTTTAAAATATGGTAAACCATTTTCCATCCTATGCCACGACAGTGTAGTAAATGGCACAATCGTAATGAAAAAGATTCCAAAATAGATTACCTCCTTTAGAAATGTATTCTAATAATATCACAAATAGCCCCTCTAAAAAGAGGGACTATTTGAATTTTTAGTGAGTTTTACATTGATCGTATAGACCTTTTTCTTTTAATACTTTAATTAATGTTTCTCCCATAACAGAAGGTGTATCAGCGACTTGGATTCCGCATTCATTCATCACACGAATCTTTTCATCAGCTGTCCCTTTTCCACCTGAAATAATCGCACCAGCATGGCCCATACGCTTTCCTGGAGGTGCGGTACGACCACCGATGAAACCGACTACCGGCTTAGTCATGTTTGCTTTTACCCACTCTGCTGCTTCTTCTTCAGCGGTTCCACCAATTTCACCGATCATAATTACAGCATACGTTTCTGGGTCTTCGTTAAATGCTTTTAACACATCGATGAAGTTTGTTCCATTAACTGGATCTCCACCAATACCAACAGCTGTAGATTGTCCAACACCCGCTTGTGATAACTGATGAACTGCTTCATACGTAAGTGTTCCAGAACGTGATACCACACCAACATGGCCCTTTGTGTGAATATATCCAGGCATAATACCTATCTTACACTCATCAGGAGTAATAACACCTGGGCAGTTAGGACCGACTAGGCGAGTCTTTTTCCCTTCCATGTAGCGTTTTACTTTTACCATATCTAATACTGGAATATGCTCAGTGATACAAATCGCTAAATCAAGTTCAGCATCAACCGCTTCTAAAATGGCATCAGCAGCAAATGGAGCAGGTACGTAAATAACGGAAGCATTTGCTCCAGTAGCCTTTACAGCATCTGCAACCGTGTTAAATACAGGCACACCCTCTACCTCTGTACCACCTTTACCAGGTGTTACACCAGCAACAATTTGCGTGCCATATTCTAACATTTGTTTTGTATGGAAAAGGGCTGTAGAACCAGTAATCCCTTGAACTATCACTTTAGTATCTTTATTAATAAATACGCTCACATCAATTCCCCTTCCTTATACTAATGAAACGATTTTTTGTGCGCCGTCAGCCATAGATTCTGCAGCAATAATGTTGATATCTGATTCAGCAAGAATTTGCTTACCTAATTCAACATTTGTTCCTTCCAAACGAACCACTAATGGTACGTTTAAACCAACCTGCTTAGCAGCTTCTACAACACCAGTAGCAATAACGTCACACTTCATAATTCCTCCAAAGATATTTACAAAAATACCTTTTACATTTTGGTCAGAAAGGATGATTTTGAAAGCTTCTGTTACCTTTTCAGCTGTAGCTCCGCCCCCAACATCAAGGAAGTTTGCGGGATCTCCACCGTAATGTTTTACGATGTCCATTGTAGCCATAGCAAGACCGGCACCATTAACCATGCAACCAATATTTCCATCTAAAGAAATATAGCTGAGGTCGTATTTCGATGCTTCGATTTCCTTTGCATCTTCCTCATCAAGGTCACGGTATTCTAACACGTCTTTTTGACGATATAATGCATTTGAATCAAAGTTTAACTTTGCATCTAACGCCATTACATTTCCGTCACCTGTTACAACAAGCGGGTTAATTTCTGCGATAGAGCAATCCTTTTCAACAAATGCTTGGTATAAGCCCATCATGAACTTAACTGCTTTATTCACTAATTCCTTTGGTATATTAATATTAAAGGCAATACGACGAGCTTGGTAGCCTGTTAAACCAACAACCGGATCAATCACTTCTTTGAAGATTTTCTCAGGAGTTTGTTCTGCTACCTCCTCAATTTCTGTACCCCCTTCTTCTGAAGCCATTAATACAACACGTGAAGTGGCACGATCTAGTACTAATCCAATATAGTACTCTTTCTTAATGTCACAGCCTTCTTCAATTAAAAGGCGCTTTACTTCTTTCCCTTCAGGACCAGTTTGGTGAGTGATGAGTGTTTTTCCAAGAATTTCGCTCGCATATGTACGGACTTCATCCAAGTTTTTAGCAACCTTAACCCCACCTGCTTTTCCACGTCCTCCTGCATGGATTTGGGCTTTTACTACACAAACTTGTGTTCCAAGTTCATTTGCAGCTTCCACCGCTTCTTCAACTGTAAATGCTACCTTCCCATTTGGAACAGCAACCCCGTATTGTCTGAGGATCTCTTTCCCTTGGTACTCATGGATATTCATTTCCCATCCTCCTTCTAATCTTGCTTTTGGCTATTGCAGCAATAAAGATATTCTACACCTTTTCCTGCAATCCTGCCTGGATTCAATTTTCCCTTTGATCATTTTTTATCTAAAAAAACAAGACTGCGCTTTCATTTTATAAAACAACGCATACCTTGTCTACTATTTCACACAAAATATTAAATTATTCAGAAATAAAAAAAAGAAGTAGAATTTAAGATTTACTTTTTCCTACTTCTTTATCTGTACGATATACAAATGCAAACACTTCAGCCACTGCTTGGTACAACTCTTCTGGAATGCTGTCATTAATATTCAATTTACTTAATAACTCAATTAGCGATGGGTCTTCTTGGATTGGAATATTATTCTCCTTTGCTTTCTCGAGAATATTATCAGCTACTATTCCTTTTCCTTTCGCAATCACCTTTGGCGCATCATTTTTCGTTGCTTCATAACTCAGAGCAACCGCTTCTTTTCTTTTATACTTATCATTTATCATATTTTTATATCCACTCCACTATGAGATAAGTTCAATGGATTAGAAATGATTGCTTTTTTCGTTTTGACAACGGCTCTATCAGCCTGGGTTTGAAAGCTAACATTAGAAAGCTGGTAATCTAGCATTTGTAAGCTATCTTTTAAACTAGCTAAATAGGGCGATGAAAAGTGTTTAATCTTTTCATGATCATTGATAATCGTAATTTTCATGATTCGATTCTGAATTTGCATATCAATGATCGTTTCATTCATGTGCTCTAAATCTAAGTAGAAAAGGACACGACAATAGCTTGGGTCAATTTTTCCATTGGCATCCTTTCTACCATTCCACTGGATGGTCAGATCGGTTTGCTTATTCAATAAAACAAACGGAATCTGCATGACAATTTGCTGGACTGGAGTTGTATCCGATGACATGAGTTGTATCCCTGTTAATCGGTTCAGTAAAGCTTCTGCTGAATCCTTAACCTTGATCGGAATATCTTCATTCAGTAACTGAATCAATAACGATTTCACATTCTCCACTTTTGCACTATCATCTGACATTTTTCCTTTTATCATATCAAATGAATCAGACTCATGAGAAAGTCCTAGCGTTTGTACACCTGATTTTAACAATGATTTAAACTCTTCTACTGGCTCACTTTCTACCTGTGAAAATGCCGCTTGCAGCTCTAGTTTCACATCTTTAGTAAGACCGTTATTAGCATCTATTCTGTCCTTACTCACTAGGGTGGAAACCGCTTCGTCAAATGCAGGTGAATCCATGTTTGCTGATAATATGTTGAACAATTGCTTTATCGTTTGATTGCTCACATGAGAATTCTTGATGATGCCATCGATCCAGTTTTTCAATACTGTGGATACACCCTCTGTATTTCCTGCTGCTCTCAGTGCCGAAACTTGTTTTGCCGTTGACTCCATTCCAGGTAGCTGAACCTGTGCTTTTCCTTCTAAAAGGCCAGTTAGCCTTTTAGAGGCTTGTTGCATAATGATTTGTTCATCCCCATTAGGTATGAAACCCATTTGCTGTAATGCTTTCAATGACTGTTGTGAGGCCAACGGGTCCTTCGACTGGATCCACCCTTTAACTATATTCTGCAGAATTTGATTAGAAAGCTTTTCTTTCCCTGTTTGAATATACGGCTCTAACGCCCCTTTTAAACGAATCCCTGCATCTGGTAGGGTATCTAGAGCGTCTAATTCATTCTTTAGAGAAGTTATGACAGCATGAAACGAAGGGCTTTTTATCGTTGAACGCACCGCATCAAACGTCGCCTTAGTTAAAGGCAGTTCCCGACTGATCAACTGCTTTATTGCCTCTAAGTCCTCCTTCGTCATGGTTTTCCCTTGAAATAGGCTATTAGCTATAGAAATGGATTCTTTTGTGATCGGAAGCTGTTCACTTAGTAAAAAACGTAATAACGCGATACTTGTTTTGGTTTCAGGTATGGAGAACTGCTTTAATAGTCCTTCTAAGTTGGCATGCCCTGTCCCCTTTCCTTCCGTTAGTACCTTTAGATGAACCTGCCCTTCTCCTTGTTGTACTTGAAACCAATATCGTTCCCCTGTAGAAAGTGGGATTTCTAACTGGGCGATTACCTTCTGGGAACCCACTTGTACTTCTGCAGTTTGATTAGGAAAAAGCTTCAATACCTTTCCTTGAAATACTTGTCCAGCCCGAAAATTTTGCTTGTTTGCCTCTATTAATTCCGGCCGATTAATCATTGTTTGAACAAGATCGGCTTGTATCAAGTGAGTCCCCTCCTCTCTATTTTATCGATTGTTTAACTCTTTAACTGGTGCGAATGATCTCCTATGATACGGAGTGGCCCCGTAAAGTTGTAACGCTTCAATATGTTCCTTTGTGCCGTACCCCATATTTTGTTCAAATCGGTATTCTGGGTAACTTAGGGCGATCTCTTTCATTATCCGATCTCTTGTAACTTTTGCGATGATGCTTGCTGCTGCAATAGAGATACTTTTACTATCTCCTTTAATAATGGCTTCTGATGGGATTGGTGTTGTTAGCTTCATAGCATCCACTAATAGAAAATCAGGACTGATATGTAATTCGTTCAAGGCTGCATACATCGCCTTTTTAGTTGCCTCATAAATATTGATTTCATCAATTTCCTTTGCTTCTATAATTCCTACACCGATGGAGACAGCAGCTTTCCAGATTAATTCATAAAGCTCTTCACGCTTGGTTTCCGACAGCTTTTTTGAATCATCAATTCCCAAAATCTGAAAGTCATCTGGTAAAATAACTGCCGCAGCAACGACTGGACCTGCGAGCGGGCCTCTTCCGACCTCATCGATTCCGGCGATATAAGTAAAACCTTGGCTTTTATATAATCTCTCATATTCACTCATTGTGATCAGCTTTTGCCTAGCTCTTTCAAGCAACTCTTTTTTTCGCATCCACTTACTTACTAAATGCTGCACGCCTTTTCTACTATCATTTTGAATATCGATAAGAAAAGGGTCTTTGACATCCTCAACATTTTCTAACTTTAACTGAATTTCATCAATCGTTAATCTGCTCAAAACAAGTACGTCCCTTCAATACTTATATCTAGTATATCGGCATATTTCAAAAAAAATAAAGCCTTCCTCGAAAAGAAGGCTTCCCATTTACTCTTCTATATCACTTGTAACAAGGTCAGATGGTCTTTCTAACGTCATAGGACCAAATAGCTCGGAGCGAAACTCTCGGATGACTAACTCAGCTACTTTGTCATAGTCTACCTCGCCACCGCCCATTAGACAGCCTCTACGCTTTCCGATTTCATCAAAGAACTCTACAATATCCTCTGGAATATATTCAAGCTGAAAGCGTTCCTTTAAGCGTTCAGGATATTCTCGCTCTAAAAAGCGAAGAGCATAAACACAAATATCTTGTAAATTAAGAATGGCATCTTTAATTGCCCCTGTTAATGCAAGCTTTGAGCCTACTTCTTGATCCTCAAATTTTGGCCATAATATTCCTGGTGTATCTAATAGCTCTAACTCCTTGCCTACTTTGATCCACTGCTGAGCTTTCGTTACCCCAGGTGTATTGCCCGTTTTTGCGATATTCTTTTTCGCTAGTCGATTAATTAGCGTCGATTTCCCTGCATTCGGGATCCCAACGATCATCGCTCGAATGGCTCGAGGTTTGACAACCCCTTTTGCTCTCATGCGATCAAATTTTTCTTTTAAGATTAATTCAGATGCGGAGACTATTTCTTTCATTCCCACACCTGCTTGAGAATTAATCGCAAGTGCCTTGATACCTTTTTCTCCAAAAAATTGAATCCATTCCTTCGTAATTCTTGGATCTGCCATATCCGCCTTATTTAACAGCACTAACCTTGGCTTGTGCTGAATAATTTCATCTATCATTGGATTTCTAGAAGAATACGGTATTCTTGCATCCACTAATTCGAATATGATGTCAACAAGTTTTAGCTTTTCCGTGACCTGCCTGCGCGCTTTCGCCATATGCCCCGGAAACCACTGAATCGTCATGGGTGCAGCCCTCCTTCTATTTTACAATTTTCACGTCTTCAATCGGCCAGTAAATCACGCTCGTATTTCCTAGCACCTTCTCCATTGGGACGGTTCCAATATGACGACTGTCCTTACTGAATCGTCTGTTATCTCCCATCACAAATAGGTGTCCGTCAGGAACGGTTTCTTGGCCAATAATTTCTTCTAATGTAAATGGCTCAGTTAAAGGGCCATCTACTACTTGCTCTTTAAATTCATCAAGATACGGCTCCTCATAAGCTTTCCCATTTACATAGAGTGTATCATCCTTGTATTCAATTTTATCTCCTGGTAAACCAATTACTCTTTTTATGTAGTCTTTATTTTCAGGGGCATGAAACACGATAATATCAAAACGTTCTGGTTCCCCAATTTGATAACTAAATTTATTAACGATCATACGGTCTTGATCATGTAATGTTGGCATCATGGATAGCCCATCCACTACTATCGGTGCAAATAAGAAATATCGAATAATTGCTGCTAGTAACACCGCAATGATTAGTGCCTTTGTCCATTCCCATAGTTCATTTTTGCTCTTTGCCATAACAAATCCCACCAATCACTGTTCTTTTCGTTTATTTTCCGCCATTCAGCTTTATTTTACAGTATCGGTATTTATTATACACGTAATAACTCCTAGATAGACTACGAAAAAGGAGCTTGTATGACAAGCTCCTTTCGCATTTGTCCAGCAATTGTCCATTTAACATGAAACAGTCGCTTTTCTTTTTTATCGGATTTCTTTAATACGAGCTTTTTTACCACGTAGATTACGTAGGTAGTAAAGTTTCGCACGGCGTACTTTACCGCGACGGATTACTTCAAGCTTCGCAATTTTAGGTGTGTGTACTGGGAATGTACGCTCAACGCCTACACCATAAGAAACTTTACGTACTGTGAAAGTTTCGCTAATTCCACCACCACGACGCTTAATCACAACACCTTCATACACCTGAACACGCTCACGAGTACCCTCGATAACTTTAACGTGTACACGTACAGTATCACCAGGACGGAAAGCAGGAAGATCAGCGCGAAGTTGTTCTTTTGTGATTTCTTCGATTAATTTTTGCATCGTTTTCAACTCCTTCCAACAGACGCTCATGCATAACTGAAGCATATACTAATTGCAGCGGAACATCGTTTATAAGACTTAGACCTATTAGTCACAGTCACAAAAAATATCATAACATATATATCATTGAACTTCAATACTATTTCTTTTCATTTTCAAACTCTAGCAACCATTTCTTCTGCGTATCTGTTAGGTCAAAGGCCTCTAATAAATCAGGACGCCTTTCATACGTCCGCTTAAGAGACTCTTTCTCTCTCCATTCGTCTATTAAACGATGATTTCCTGACGTTAATACTTCTGGAACCTTTAACCCGCGAAAATCAGCTGGTCTCGTATAATGAGGATGCTCTAATAAACCTGTGCTAAAAGAATCTTGCAAATGAGACTCTTCTTTTCCTAATACGTTCGGAAGCAGACGAACCACACTATCGATAATGACCATGGCACCAAGCTCTCCACCGGTTAACACGAAATCACCAATCGAGATCTCATCTGTCACCACATGCTGCCTAATTCGCTCGTCATATCCCTCATAATGGCCACAAACAAAGATTAGATGCTCTTCCTTTGCTAGCTCTTCCGCCTTCTTCTGGTTATAACGCTCACCTTGTGGACAGAGTAACACCACACGTGGCGGCTTCGTCGTTTTGGCATGTTCCTGACAACTCTTAACTGCATCAAAGATCGGTTGCGGCTTTAACACCATTCCCGCTCCCCCTCCATAGGGGTAATCATCTACCGTTTGGTGCTTATTATCAGCAAACTCTCGAAAGTTGACAATATTGTACTGGGCTGCCTGTTGTTCCGCTGCTTTTTTTAATATGGATTGACCAAACACCCCATGGAACATCTCAGGAAACAGAGTTAGCACATCTATGTTCATCATGATAACAGCCCTTCCATCGGCTCAATTAAAACGATCTTTTCCTTCACATCCACCTTTTTCACAATCTGCTCGATATAAGGAATGAGAATATCCTTTCCACCTTTACCCTTTATGACCCATACATCATTAGCTCCGGGTGTTAGAATCTCTCGAATCTTTCCGATTTCTTCCCCATGTGTAGTAAACACGAGGCAGCCAATGATTTCGTGGAAGTAAAACTCATTTTCCTCCAACTCACCTTGCTGCTCCTCTGTGATCTTCAAGACTCCACCTTTCATTGGCTCCACATCATTCACATTCGGGTAACCTTTAAAGGTTAATAAATCAAAGGATTTGTGCTTGCGATGAGTCTCAACCGTTAGCTTAATCGACTCTTTTGAGTTAGGCATAAACAAATACAAGTGATTACCTGGCTTGTACCGTTCATCAGCAAAATCAGTCTGTGATATCACTCGAACTTCGCCTTTAATTCCATGCGTATTAACAATCTTTCCGACATTAAACCATTTTTCCATCTTCTTCACCTCAAACTACCGAATTTCATCAACAATTCCGTCCTTGATGATAATCGTTTTTTCAGTCTGTATATCCTCCCAAACGTCACCTACACTCACTTCCACAATCGCTTGGTATTCTTTTTCCTTCAATTCACTTCCTAATGGTAGCATATGTAATTGTTCTATTTTAAAATCAAGCAGCTTAATCTTTTCTAATCTTGTATGTATCTCATTTTCGAAACGATTCTTAAATGAGTTAACGGTCATTTTCTTTGCTTTTTCAATCTTTCTCATTTCAAAACGAAGCTGTTCTGATTCCTTCTGAAGTTGGCTTTTCTCAAGTTCAAACTTGCTTAGCAATGCTTGTTTGCTAGTTTCCGTTAATACTTGCTTTACCACGACGGTTTGAAGAATGTTCATATACCGCATCTCCCCTCAGAAATAACTACGAAAAAAGGAGGGTTGTCCCCCTCCTTCTTCAGTAGCATTTATTCAATAATTTCTAGGTAGACTTTCTTCTGCTGTGATGCTCCTGCTGCTGAATAGACAACAGTTCGAATAGCTTTTGCAACACGGCCTTGTTTTCCGATTACTTTCCCCATATCTGTTTTGTGTACAGCTAGTTGAAAAGTAATTTTTTCGGATTCTTCTAGCTCAGTTACACGAACTTCGTCTGGAAGATCAACAAGTGCCTTGACAATGGTTTCGATGAGCTCTTTCATTATCTGCAGATTACTTGCTTAATTTTGCATTATGGAATTTTTCCATAAGGCCTTGTTTAGAGAACAAGTTACGAACTGTGTCAGATGGCTTCGCGCCGTCTTTTAACCATTTTAAAGCTAAGTCTTCGTTGATTTCAACGA
This sequence comes from Bacillus sp. (in: firmicutes), assembly GCA_011524525.1. Lineage (GTDB taxonomy): Bacteria > Bacillota > Bacilli > Bacillales > Cytobacillaceae > Robertmurraya_A. Next base: position 66,192 of record WTKE01000096.1, read on the forward strand.
TTGCTGGCTCAGCAACTGGGTTGTAAGTTCCAACTGTTTCAATGAAACGTCCATCACGTGGTGAACGAGAATCTGCTACTACGATAC
>WTKE01000070.1 GCA_011524525.1 Bacillus sp. (in: firmicutes)
GTATATTTTCTTTATCTATAAATTCTTGTATGAGTAAGCTATATAAGGAAACATTTATTTCATTCATGTAATACCCGCCCTTTCCTTTCCTCTCTTTGATTTAATAAAAATACATAAAGAGTGTCAATAACGTAGCGTCCTTTAAAAAGAACAATCAACAAGCTGCTATGACTTAAATCATTGACATGACGCTAATATTTACAATTTTGACAAATTATCGAAACATCAGAAATGGTATGATGAAAGGAGGAAATACGATCTAATAATGCGAATACTTTTTTCCAAAAAGGGTAATGTAAATCTGTTGGCTTAAGCTTAATATTTGAACAATGTTGCCAAGTTTGGTAATCTTAAGTTAATAACTTTAGAAATATCCAAATGTTACAAATGAAAGGATTTTCTAAAGAAAAAATCATTATACATATTTAGGAGGAGTTATTCATGGCATTCGAATTACCGCAATTACCTTATGCTTACGACGCTCTAGAACCACATATCGACAAGGAAACAATGAACATTCACCACTCAAAGCATCACAACACATACGTAACGAACTTGAATAATGCTTTAGCTGGAAATGAAGAATTGCTTTCAAAATCAGTTGAAGAAGTAATTGCTAATCTTGACGCAGTACCAGAAGCTGCTCGCACTGCAGTACGTAACAACGGTGGTGGGCATGCTAACCACACATTATTCTGGCAAATTCTATCTCCAAATGGGGGAGGAGAACCTACTGGTGATCTTCTAGCTGCAATCAATGTCAAGTTTGGAAATCTAGATAGCTTTAAAGAGGAATTCGCAAAAGCTGCTACAACTCGTTTTGGTTCTGGTTGGGCTTGGCTTGCAGTAAATAACGGAGAATTAGAAGTGACAAGCACACCAAATCAAGACTCTCCACTAATGGAAGGGAAAACTCCAATCCTTGGTCTTGATGTGTGGGAGCACGCTTACTACTTAAAATTCCAAAACCGTCGTCCAGACTATATCAATACTTTCTGGAACGTTGTAAATTGGGATGAAGTTTCAAAGAGATATGCTGAAGCAAAATAAATAAACAAGTAACGACGTGGATAATTCCACGTCGTTTTTGTTTATTTTGTACATAATTAAGGTGAGCTTGTTGAAAACTACCCTTAGATACGAAGGGGAGTTTCTATTCATGAGTAAAGTAAAAAAATTAATTGGTGACATCGATTTGACAAAAGATTTGCTTCTACTTTTGTTAATCGGAGGTCTGTATTCCTTAAGTGTTGCTTTATCCAATACATTTGTAAATATTTATTTATGGAAACAATCCGGTGATTTTAAAGATTTAGCTATTTATAACCTCGCAGTTGTTGTTCTCCAGCCTCTAACTTTTATCCTAGCAGGCAGATGGGCTAAAAAGATTGATCGAGTAATCGTTTTGCGTATAGGTGTCATTTTTTTAGCTGTTTTCTACCTAACCGTTTTAACAATAGGAACCAATGCTTCACAATTCTTAGTTGTACTAGGAGGATTACTAGGAATTGGTTATGGTTTTTACTGGCTGGCATTTAATGTGTTAACCTTTGAAATTACGGAACCAGAAACAAGAGATTTCTTTAACGGCTTTTTAGGCATTCTGTCTTCTGTTGGAGGAATGATTGGTCCTATTGTCGCGGGGACTGTGATTTCAAAACTCGAGAAATTTACAGGATATTCCGTTATTTTTGCTACTTCCTTAGGATTATTTTCCGTTGCGGTTATATTAAGTTTTTTCTTAAAGAGAAGGCCTGCGAATGGAAGATACATGTTTTTAAGGATTTTGGAAGAGAGAAAAAACAACTTTAATTGGAGGCAAATTACGAACGCACATTTTGTTCAAGGAATTAGAGAAGGAACGTTTGTCTTTGTCATTTCGGTATTTGTATTTATTACGACTGGTAGCGAAATGGCACTTGGAACCTTTGGATTAGTGAATTCAGGAATTGCTTTTATTGGGTACTATTTTGCTTCACGTTGGATTAAAAAACAACATCGAAAAAAAGCCATTCTTCTCGGTGGTATTCTATTGTATTTAGCTATTTTGTTATTAGTATTTAACCTCACTTATACAAAGCTTTTAATTTACGCTTCGATTATTGCTATTGCTTATCCGATGCTGTTGGTACCTTATTTATCGATGACCTACGATGTAATCGGTAAAGGCTGGAATGCTGCAGAAATGAGAATTGAATATATCGTGGTAAGAGAAATTTTTCTGAATTCGGGAAGAATTGTCTCTATTCTTATCTTTCTATTGGCTGTATCATTTTTTGATCCAAAGGAAAGTATCCCAATCCTTTTATTATTGATCGGATCGGGGCATAGTTTAATTTATTTTTTTGTTAGGAAAATCGAATTTCATTGATCGTAACCGCCTCTCCTATTGAACATTGGGAGGGGCATCGAATTGAGGTGGTGGAGACATGCATCAGGAAAAGAAGAAAAAAAAGAAGAGGAAGCAGCTACCTGTTCGGTTAAATATGCTGTTTTTTTTCGTGTTTTTGCTCTTTTCCATTCTTGTACTTCGCCTTGGCTTTATCCAAATTGTCTATGGAGAAGATTATCGTAGGGAGATAGAAAGAACAGAGGATGTTACCGTTAATCATCCGGTTCCAAGAGGTCGTATGTATGATAGAAACTTTAGAATGATTGTTGATAATGCCCCTCAAAAGGCAATCGCATATATCAATCAAGGACATGGACCGAAAGAAATGTTGCAGGTTGCAGAGAGATTAGCTTCAATTATTACGATGGATTCTAGCAGGATTTCCGAGCGAGACAAAAAAGAATATTGGATGATGCGTTTCCCTGATGAAGCACAAAATAAGGTGCAGGAAAAAGAAAGGAAAACATTAAAAAAAGGACTAACCACCCAGGAGTGGAATAAAAAGATTTACCAATTAACGTTAGAACGAATAACGCAAAGTGATATCGAACAATTCAAAGATCATGATTTGGAGATTATATCCATATGGAAGGAATTAAGAAACAGTACGGAATTTACTCCACAAGTGATAAAAAATAAAAATGTCTCAGATAAAGAGTTTGCAGAAGTAAGTGAAAGCTTGCAATCCTTACCTGGTATAGAAACGATTACCGATTGGGAGAGAGTGTATAAGTTTAACAATACGTTAAAAACAGTCCTTGGAAAAGTCACTGACACAAAGGAAGGAATTCCGAGAGATCATTTGGATTACTACGTTGCTAGAGAGTATAACCGCAATGACCGTGTTGGAAAAAGTTATATTGAATATCAATACGAGGACGTTCTTAGCGGACAAAAATCAAAGATTAAGAAGGTAACAAATAAATCTGGAGACATTATTGAGTCAGAGACCATAACTGAAGGTGAACAAGGGAATGACCTTATATTAAGTATTGATATGGAATTACAGTTAGCTGTCGAAAAAATAATTGAAGACGTTCTTATGAAAACGAAGGCAAACAAGGATACCGATTTTTTAGACCGAGCATTTGTCGTCTTAATGGATCCCCGTACAGGTGAAGTTTTAACAATGGCTGGAAAATTATTGGCGCAGAATAATGATGGGAACTATGAAGCAGAAGATTTTTCATTAGGGAATATTACCACTTCCTATAATGTTGGTTCGACTGTAAAAGGTGCAACGATTTTGACAGGTTATCAACGGGGAGTATTAAAGCCTAGAACCGTACTAGTTGATGCCCCTATGAAAATTAAAGGAACACCTGTGAAGAAATCTTGGCAGAATTTTGGTGCAATTGATGATGTATACGCGCTAAGAAGATCTTCAAATGTGTATATGTTTCATACAGCAATAAAAATTGGAAAAGGTCATTATGCATACGATAAACCATTAATTCTTGAGCCGAATACCTTTCATATTGTTCGTGATTCCTTCGGTCAATTTGGTCTCGGAACTAGAACGGGAATTGATCTTCCCAATGAAACCATCGGATATAAAGGGGCAAGCACAAAGCCTGGGTTTTTATTAGATTTAGTGATTGGGCAATATGATACATACACACCCATGCAGCTTGCACAATATGTAAGTACAATCGCAAATGGGGGAAATCGGCTACAACCAAGAATGGTGAAGGAGATACGCCAAACGAATCTTCAAAATATACATGCACCAGGGACACTCGTCAGGGAAATAAAACCAAAAATACTCAATCGAATTGATGTTAATGAGGCGGGTATTAAGAGGGTACAAGAGGGCTTTCGCCAAGTCATGCAGCATCCATTAGGAACCGCTTATAAAGAATTTAAGGATGCTACCTATTCGCCAGCTGGAAAAACGGGAACCGCACAGGCCTTTTATGATGGGCCAACAAGGCATTTATATAAAGAGCCGCCTGCAGTGATGAATTTGAGCCTAGTGGCGTATGCACCTTCCAATAATCCAGAGATTTCGATGGCAGTAGTTGTCCCATGGGTTTATACAGAAGAAAAAGGACCTTCTCCTAATTTGGAAATAGGGAGGAAAGTGCTAGATACGTACTTTCAATTAAAGAAAACAAAATAACAATATGCCCAAAATCCGACAAGTTCACACACATTTCTACTTAATTTACAAAACCTTTACAATCGATTAAAACCCCATTAACAGTTCAGTATTATTGTATTACTTGTAGGACAGAATAAAACAACCTTTATTTCTTAGGAGGAATTACCGAATGAAAAATCTCAAGAAACTCAGCCTACTTCTAATGCTTGCAGCTGTTATGTCCATTATTGCTGCTTGTGGTGGCGGAGAAGAAGAAGCTACTGAAGGTACAGAAGGTACTAGCGAAACAGCTGAATTAGAAGGATCTGTAGTAATTGATGGTTCAGGTACAGTTTATCCGTTCATGGTTGAAATGGCTGAACAATATATGACAAATGCTCAAGAAAATGTTTCAGTTGAAGTTGGACGTGCAGGTACTTCTGCTGGTTTCAAGAAATTTTTAGTTGAAGATGGTACAGACTTCAATGATGCTTCTCGTCAAATTAAAGAAGAAGAAGCTGCAACTGCTGAAGAGTTAGGAATTGAAGTTCAAGAAATGAAAGTTGCTTTAGACGGATTAACTTTTGTAATTAATAGTGACAATGACTGGGCAGAAGAGCTTACTCAAGATGAAGTGAAACAAATTTTCTTAGGTGAAAAGAAAAACTGGTCAGACATTAATCCGGATTTCCCGAACGAGCCAATTGTAACAATGGGACCTAATGAAAATCATGGAACATATGAGTTCTTCTGGGAAAAGATTCTTGAAGAGCAAGACTTAGTTGAAGGTGTGAACCTACAACAAGACTATTCAACACTTGTGGATTTAGTTTCTAAAGAAAAGAATGCTATTGCTTTCTTCGGTTACGGTTACTATGAAAACAACAAAGATAAATTAAAAGCTGTTAAAGTTGACTTTGGTAACGGTGCGATTGAGCCTACTTTAGATACAATTGGTGAAGGTGAAGAGTTTGCTTATTCTCCGTTCACTCGTCCAGTGTTTACTTACTTAAACGTAAACATGGCAAAAGAAAAGCCACAAGTATTAGATTATGCGATTTACACAATGGAGAATGCTCAAGAGGTTGCTAAAAACACTGGTTTCGCTCCATTAACAGACGAAGAAGTGGAAGCAACAATCAGTACTCTTGAAGGATTAAAATAATAAGTAGAGTATTCAGATATCTATCTGATGTACTAAGAAGATGAGATGGGTGCATTCTCATCTTCTTAGCTGTTTAAAATTAGAATAAAATGAGTCATTCTTTGCATGATAAGGATGATAGGGTTTGGATGAAAGGGGTTTTATCCTTGGAAAAAGATGTAACAAGGGAATCAAACACGTTAAGTGTTCGAGAGATGATTGCAAAAAACAAGCGATCTGTTAGTACAGCTAGCGTTTTAGAGGGGTTAATGCCTAAAATACTACTTACAATTGCTATTATTTCTATTTTAACAACTATAGGTATTGTACTAACCTTATTAACAGAAACAATAGCGTTCTTTAAAGAGGTCTCCTTCATGGAGTTTTTTACTGGCACAGTCTTAAAGCCACTTGGTGAAAGTGCAAAGTTTGGTGTTTTGCCATTATTAACTGCAACTATCATATCTTCTGCAATAGCTATGTTAGTGGCAATTCCAATCGGATTAATGACAGCAGTATACTTAAGTGAGTATGCGTCTGACAGAGTTAGAAAATTACTAAAACCAATGTTAGAAATACTTGCGGGTATTCCAACGATTGTATATGGTTTCTTTGCTTTTACATTTGTTACTCCCCTATTAACAAAGCTAATACCTACACTTGAGCCTACTAATATCCTCAGTCCTGGTATAGTTATGGGGATCATGATTATTCCAATGGTTGCCTCTTTGTCAGAAGACGCGATGAGCTCCGTGCCTAATGCAATGAGGGAAGGAGCTTTAGGACTAGGATCGACAAAATTCGAAGTAACCTGGAAGGTAGTCGTTCCCGCTGCTATATCTGGAATTGTTGCTTCATTTGTTCTCGGGATTTCCCGTGCAATTGGTGAAACGATGATCGTAACCATAGCAAGTGGAAGTAACAAAGTCTTCACATTTGATATTACCCAATCGATGCAAACAATGACTGCATATATAGTAGAAGTTACAGGAGGAGATGCTCCTGCAGGTTCCACCCTTTATTACAGTCTTTACGCAGTGGCAATGACTTTATTTGTTTTTACACTAGTCATGAATTTAATTGCCCAGTATATCTCTCGTAAGTTTAGGGAGGAATATTAAAATGAAATACGTTGATACAAATCAAGTTCAAAAAAAGATGACATCTCGTTTACTTACTAATCGTATAGCAAAAACATTGTTTCTTTTAGCCACCCTATTTGGACTACTGGTTTTAGTCGTACTAATTTATCGGGTAGTTGCACAGAGTCTTGGCTGGATTGATTTTGACTTCTTAAATAACCGACTTTCAACAAACGCCGAGAGAGCCGGAATTAAGGGCGCTATAATGGGTACCTTATGGCTAATGCTAGTGGTCGCACCAGTAACGCTAATTCTAGGAGTGGGTACTGCTATTTATTTGGAAGAGTATGCAAAAAAAGGGCGTTTACAGGCCTTTATCCAAATGAATATTTCCAATCTAGCTGGAGTTCCTTCTATTGTATTTGGAATTTTGGGCTTAACAATCTTCGTTAGAGGATTGAATTTAGGGGCTGTTGTTTTAGCCGGAGGTTTCACAATGGCTCTATTGGTTCTACCTGTAGTAGTCGTTGCGAGTCAAGAAGCTATTCGTGCGGTTCCGCAGTTCTTAAGGGAAGCTTCTTATGGAATGGGAGCTACGAAATGGCAAACAATTAAAAACGTAGTGTTACCAGCAGCACTACCTGGGATATTAACCGGTGTTATTTTAGCATTATCCCGCGCAATTGGTGAGACAGCACCACTTGTAGTAATTGGTATACCAGCATTTATTATTCCACTACCTGAAGGCCTGTTAGATAAATTTACGGTTATGCCACTGCAAATTTATTACTGGACCATTGATTCAGCTTTAGTGGATGAATATGCAAACCTAGCGGCTGCAACGATTGTTGTTCTATTATTAGTATTATTCATAATGAATTCTATAGCAGTGTTAATAAGAAACAAATTTCAAAGAAGATTTTAATTGGGTGGAGGGGTTTTACAATGGTTGTTTCAACATACAGTGAAAATAAAACAGCGGAAGAATCTAGTGATAATATGGGAGTTAACAAGGATAGTAAGAAGATCCTTGCTTATCAAACGAAGGATTTAAACCTTTGGTACGGTACAGACCATGCATTAAAGAACATTAACCTTGATATAAATGAGAGGGAAGTAACAGCTATCATTGGACCTTCAGGATGTGGGAAGTCAACGTTTATTAAAACGTTAAATCGAATGGTTGAACTGATTCCTGTGGTGAAGATTTCTGGGGATATTTTGTATCGAGAAAGAAGTATACTTGATAAATCGTATAAAGTGGAAGATTTACGAACAAATGTGGGAATGGTATTCCAAAAGCCAAATCCATTCCCAAAATCCATATATGAAAATATTGCATATGGACCTAAAATTCATGGGATACGAAATAAAAAAGTACTCGATGAGATCGTTGAAAAGAGTTTGCGCGGTGCGGCAATTTGGGATGAAGTAAAAGATCGTTTGAATGAAAATGCGTACGGTCTATCCGGTGGTCAGCAACAACGTCTATGTATCGCACGCTGTTTAGCCATCGAGCCAGATGTTATCTTAATGGATGAACCTACATCAGCTCTTGACCCTATTTCAACTCTTAAAGTAGAGCAACTAGTTCAAGAGCTTAAAAAAGAATATAGTATCATAATTGTTACACATAATATGCAACAAGCTGCTCGTATTTCGGATAAAACGGCATTTTTCTTAAATGGAGAAGTAGTAGAATTTGACGATACGAATAAAATATTCTCAACTCCTTCTGATCAACGTACAGAAGACTATATTACTGGTCGCTTCGGATAATATACTCAAAACAAACGATTTGATTGTTAACAATACCAATCGGACATGAAAGGAAGACAAATATGGTTGTACGTGAAAAATTTCATTTTGATCTTAAGGAACTTCAAAATAAGCTAGTTGAGCTAGGGAACTTTGCAGATGAAGCATTAAAAGAGTCAATCACTGCATTAGAGACAAAGAACGTGGAACTTGCGCTAGAAATCATGGAAAATGATACAAGAGCTGATGTGATGTATGAAGAAATTAACGACTTTGCTATTCTTTTAATTGCAAAGCAGCAACCTGTAGCTATAGACTTACGCCGAATCATTGTAGCTATTAAAATTGCTACCGATATCGAGCGCATTGCCGACTTTGCGGTCAATGTGGCGAAGTCAGCTATTCGAATCGGCAGTGAAGAACATGTAAAACCAATTGTTCATATTAAAGAAATGTATGAAATTACATCAAAAATGTTGAAGCTCTCCCTAGATTCGTTTATAGAGGAGGATGTACAAAAGGCAAAACAGGTGGCAGATATGGATGATGATGTTGACAATTTGTATGGAGTAACCATACAAGAGCTTTTGAGAATCAATCAAGAAAAGCCGGAATTTCTGGCACAAATTACACAACTATCGTTTACTTGCCGTTATTTAGAAAGAGCGGCAGACCATGTGACCAATATTGCTGAACATACGTTTTATCTTGTTAAAGGTAGACACTATGATTTAAATGAATAATTTAAAAGAGGCTGGGACAAAACCCACTTCTAAGATGAAAAAGCCGGTGAAATTTTACGACGAGTAAAATTTCACCGGCTTTAATTATCTTTTGAATAAAAATAAGGACCACTTCTGATAAAATAAAGTTACCACACAAAATTTAACCAGAAAGAAGGGTCCTTATGTTTAAAGATTATAACATGAATCAAATCGTTTTACCTTTAGATTTAGCAATTAGATTACAAGAAAATGATATCGCCTTTTCCATCCATCATTTGGTCGAGAGTATTCCAGAGAAAGCCTTCGATTCATTTAAACGCCAAACAGGCTGTCCATCTTATCATCCACGCATGATGCTTAAAGTTATTTTATGTGGCTACACGCAATCTGCCTTCTCCGGTCGTAAAATTGAAGATCTGGCAAGGGATAGTATACGTATGATGTGGCTCGCACAAGGATATGAGCCAAGCTATCGTACGATCAATCGTTTCCGCGTTCATCCCGATATGAAAGAACTCATTCGCCAATGTTTTGTGCAGTTTCGTGTCAAACTCGTACAAGAAAAACTCATTGATCAAGAAGCCATTTTTATTGATGGTACAAAAATTGAAGCCAACGCTAATAAATTTACGTTCGTTTGGAAGAAATCTGTGGAAAAGCACCATGATAGTCTCGTTGAAAAATCGAATCAACTGTACAACGAGTTACTTGAAAATCAAATCATACCAGAATTAACACGTGAAAATGAGGAGCAGCTATCTATTGAAGAACTAACGCAAATCGCTAAAAAGGTAGAGGAAGTTGTCGAGGACTATACACAAAAAATTGAAAGCTCCGATGATGTTTCTATGCGTAAACAGTTACGTAGTGAACGAAAAACGCCGAAACAAATTCTAAAACAAGTAAATGACTGGATTGAGCGTAAGCAGAAGTACGAAGAAGATTTTGAGATTTTTGGCGCACGTAACAGCTATTCCAAAACAGACAAAGATGCGACATTTATGAGAATGAAAGACGATTACATGAAAAATGGACAATTAAAAGCTGGCTATAACGTACAAATCGCAACAGAAGGACAATACACGTTTGCGTACGGTGTTTTCGCGAATCCAACGGATACAAAAACATTGACACCATTTCTTAACCAAATAGAAGAACAGTATTTTGAATTACCTGAGCATATCGTCGCGGATGCCGGCTACGGTAGTGAGCAAAATTATGAAGATATACTTTCCAATCGTAAAAAAACGCCATTAATTACATACAATCACTATTTAAACGAGAAGAAAAGGAAGTTTAAAAACGATCCGTTCAAAACAAGTAACTGGGTTTATGATGAAACAAGTGATACGTACACTTGTCCGAATGAGAAGCAACTGACGTTTCAATACCATACAACACGTACAGATAAAACAGGATTTCAACGCCAATTTAAGATCTATTCCTGTGAAGACTGTACAGATTGCCCATTGCGTAAGTCTTGTACAAAAGCACAAGAAGGTACAAACCGAAAGCTCATGGTTAATGAGAAATGGGAGCAACAAAAACAATATGTTCGAAACAAGCTTTCAGAAGAAAAAACAGGTTCAATCTATCGTCAACGTAAGATCGATGTAGAACCAGTTTTTGGATTCTTGAAGGCTAATTTAGGTTTCACTCGATTTTCTGTACGTGGAAAATCGAAAGTTGAAAATGACATCGGCCTCGCATTAATGGCCGTAAACTTGAGAAAATATGCGACAAGAGGCTAAACTCTAGATCGCATATCTATAAAATAAACATAAAAAAGTGAAATCGCACTGACGATTTCACTTTTTTATGTTTCAGAAGCTAATTATGTCCCAGCCTCTTTT
>WTKE01000057.1:0-3417 GCA_011524525.1 Bacillus sp. (in: firmicutes)
GTTTTGTTTTATGCCATTTGATAGGTGGATTATAGAAAGATACTCCTTCTATAATAAAGATGATCAGAACTATATGAATCATAAAGTGACCGATGATTTCCGTAAATCCAAATAACATGGTTGTCATAATAAAGATAACCGTAACAACTAGACCTAACACTCTGTTTAAAATACCTACTACTAGTAAATAACCTACGACAAATTCAATAAACGCAGCCATCACAATAAAAGTAGCTGGTGCAAAGCCAAACGTTGGAACATGATGGTTCACAATAATATCCATCGACATGCTTGGGTACACCCATTTTTCAACGGCCACCCAGCATAGTGACAACCCTGTTCCTAAATATAAAAATGGAAAGCCTACATTTTCTAGTTTTGTTTTTCCTACAAGTAAAACTCCAATAATAGCGATATAAAAGCTGTAATCAAGCATGTAGAAAATACCATGTTCGGCAGTAATATAAACAAATAAGCCTAAAAGAATAGCTGATCCAATCTTTGTTGCAATATGATGTGGAATCAATAAGAATCCAACACTTACCCAAGCAATAATGGATACCATTTGATTTACTTGTAGTTCGGGTGCAAATAACGTTCCATTAATAATTTGCAAAATAAGTGCGATAGCTGTCCCATATTTTAGCAAATGTCTTGAATATATTCTTAAACTTGATAACTTATCATCCCAAATCTTGATTTGCTTCCATTCAGCAAATCTTGGAATAAGTAATGTGAGTACCCCTAAAACAATCGCAGCAATTAGTGCTAAAGATAGAAATAACGGCGATAATATATTTTCAATGGTTTCCTTTTGCGGCGCTAGTTTTGTGAACCACTTCACATGAGCTTGTGCAAAATAAGGGGTTAATATGGCTCCAATTAGTGTTGTAAAGAAAAAGATTTTCTTCATTATTAGTCCTCCTTGCGAATAACACTATTAACATATTATTAATATACTTTATCGATCGTTCTTTGGGTGATAGGAATATTGAACTTTTTGTGAATAAAATCACAAAGATTAAATAAGGAAGGAAGACCCAGGAACTTAACCAAGGATGATAACGTAAATACCTTTGTAAACGGTCGTTTTAAAGGAGGATATATGAGAAACAAAACACCTGTCATATTTATTATTATCAGTTTACTAAGCATTATTCTTTTTATTTCAGGATGCAGCAACTCAGAGACAAGTAATTCTAAAACTGAGGAAACGCAAAAAGAAGAAAACAAATACGATAAGCTCGTGAAAGAAAAGAACAAAGAACTTGAACTACACCCCATTGAGCTAACTTCTTATAGTGAGGAAGCAGGAGTCACATTAAAAAAACCAACTTATCAAGAATTTGCCGTAAATAAAACCGTGATGGTTGAAGGGGCAATTGAGAAATTTTCAGAGATAAAGTCTGAATATGTTTGGATTAAGGTTCGAGCTACCGAAGACGGACCTGCAGGAATGGAGCAAGAATACTACGCGCCGATTAAAGAAGGAAAATTTAAGCAAGAGATTTCTCTTTTTAACGGAGAAGGCCAGTATGAAGTTAAAGTACAGGTTCCTAGCTTAGATCGTGAAGACTATTATTATGAAACGGCATCCTTTACGGTTCATAATGTGAACCCAGAAATTGAACGCGATGTTACGTATTCTCCATTTGGTCAAGAAGCAGAAATACTACTGAATCTTGATCTCGGGTATGTGACCGAAAAAGAAATTTTTTCATTAAGTGGAGATGCAGGAACATTATCCGATAACGACACCATTATGATTAAACTAAGCAAGGACTCGGATTCATGGACACATGTATTACCTATTGTCGATGGTCAATTTTCCTTTGATGTCCCTCTTTTATATGGGAAAGGAGTTCATGAACTCGAAGTTCTCGTCCCTGATAAAGAGCGAGAAAAATATTATCAACCAGCAACAAAGATACTTATTAATAACGAATCTGACCGAATCTTGTCACCGATTGATTTTTCAAGTACTTATTTAGAACGAGGAGTCACACTCCAGTATCCACAATATGGTGGAATCGAATCGGATGGCCTTTTTACCATTAAAGGTACAATTGACCCGAAAGCTTCATTTGGTCCAGAAACCACCCATATTTATGTGACAACGAAAAAAGGGGAAGACGAAGCACTGGACGTGATTCCTGTAGAAGAATTCTCATTTGACGATTCCTTCTACTTACGATTTGGACCTGGAACATATGAAGTGATGCTTAGCGTCCCTGAAATCAAGGAAGAAAATAGCGATCGATTCCGATATTTCGGATTTGCCAAATTTGAGGTAGAGTCTACCTCTGAGGATAAGCGTGACCTGCTACCCTCACGTGGGGTTGAGTCTGATGCTCCAGAAATCAAAGAGTTAGCTGGACAGTTAACAAACGGTTTATCCACTGACAGGGAAAAAGCAGAAGCCATTTACAAATATGTGGCAAGCAATATCTCCTATGATATTGAGAAATACGAAACAAAGAACTATAACTGGGATGATAGTGCTTTAAAAACTCTTGAGTTAAAGAAGGGTATTTGTCAGGATTATGCTTACCTTACGATTGCCTTATTACGAGCTAGCAATATGGAAGCAAGATTAATTGAAGGAAATGCCTTTGGAGGATTTTGGCCACAAAAACATGCTTGGGTAGAAGCAAAAGTCGATGGAAATTGGCTGACCATGGATCCAACTTGGGGCGCCGGTTATATTAAAGACGATGCTTTCGTCGCCCAATACACCACAGAGTACTTTGATCCGAATCCAACAGAGTTTGAAAAATCACATAAGCGTACGGGGGTATCTTATTAACACAAAAGCAGCACCAGGATTTTTCTGGTGCTGCTTTGTTTTACTTTCTCTCGATTAAACCTAATCCTAGACCTACCGGATCCACTATGTATGCAAGATAAAACTCATCGAACTCCATCTTATCCCTAACCACTAATGCACCATTTGCAGTTGCTTTAGCGATTGCTTCCTCAATCGAGTCTACCTCTATTTGCAATCGAATACCATGAGGATAGTCATGTGGTCCCTTTGCGATTCCACCGTTGATTCCCGATTCCTGCTCCTTCGTCGTCGTTACTGTTTGATAATCCCAACGAGGCTCTGAAATCTCCCAGCCAAAAACGGCAGAATAAAAACTAGTCATCTTTTTAGGATCCTGACTATTTAATTCGAAACCTACTACTTTTCCCACTAACTCCACCCCTTTGTCATTTACTTACATTTTAATATAAATCTATCATTTATCATCATGTTATTTTGGCTAGCGCCTTTATGAAGGTCGTTTCTTCTAAATTTTTTTGAGCTAACGTCTTTCATCCCCTTTATGAAGACTGTTTCCTCCCATATTAGCTGAGCTAACGTCTTTCATCCCTTCTATGTAGGCCGTTTCCTCCCATATTACCTGAGCTAAC
>WTKE01000057.1:3517-24485 GCA_011524525.1 Bacillus sp. (in: firmicutes)
GTCTTTCATCCCTTCTATGAAGGCCGTTTCCTCACATATTACTTGAGCTAACGTCTTTCATCCCCTTTATGAAGGCCGTTTCCTCCCATATTACTTGAGCTAACGTCTTTCATCCCTTCTATGAAGGCCGTTTCCTCACATATTACTTGAGCTAACGTCCTTCATCCCCCTTATGAAGGCCGTTTCCTCCCATATTATCTGAGCTAACGTCTTTCATCCCTTCCATGAAGACTGTTTCCTCCCATATTACTTGAGCTAACGTCCTTCATCCCCCTTATGAAGGCCGTTCCCTCCCATATTACTTGAGCTAACGTCTTTCATCCCCCCAATGAAGACCGTTTCCTCCTTAATCACCTGAGCTAACGCCCTTCATCGAATCTAGTAAGTTCGCTTCCACATGATTTGAGTATCATTCTTTGATAATTAGCCATTTCCTGTTGATAGATTTGTTCAACCTTCATTGCAAACGATTCTGAAGAGTAGTCACATGCGGCTTTCTCTCTTGCATGAGTACTTAATCGACGATATGTCTCTTCCTTACTCAGCATTGTATGGAGTTTCTCATCAAACTCTTCAAAGTCTGAGTATTGCCATCCATTTACTCCATCTATAATCACGTCATCTAAACAACTATCCGTCCGACAAAGGGCAGGCACTCCATTTGCTAATGCCTCAACATAAGTTAATCCTTGTGTTTCACTATTAGAAGCACTAACAAATACATCCCCCAATTGGTAAAAAGCAGAAATATCTGTGGGAGAGATCATTCCTGCAAATATCACATGATTATGAATTCCCAAAGATTTGGCGTACTGCTCCAGGTTCTCCCGATTTGGTCCATCACCAACAATAAGTAGCGTTACGTTCTTTTGTTCTGTTTTTGAAAGATATAACAGTATTTCCTCAAGGTTCTTTTCCTTTGCTAACCGTCCAACCGATAAAAGTACCGTATGATGTTTAGGGATACCTAGTCTCATCCGAAGAGTTTGCTTCTCTTGATCATTGATAGGCTTAGTTATTCTAGCTAAATTAATTCCTGTAGGAACCACCTGAATCGGTCGAGTCACTCCATAATCGAGCAGAATGGAGCGAACTTTATTCGTAGGGGCGATCACACACTTAGTGTTTTTTAATACTTTTCTTGTAAAAATAGCAACCATGGCTTTTCCCCATTTTTGATTAGGAGAAAAATAATGCGTATAGTCCTCGTAAACCGTATGATAGGTATGCACAACCGGAATTCCCAGTTTCCTTGCTAGTTGTCGTGCCATTAAAAAGGTACTAAATTCACAGTGAGAGTGGATAATATCCGGTTGCCAATCAACCAACTCGTCAAGATATTCGGTATCTGTGCGCCAAGCAAATCTTGCGCCAGGGTACAACCTCCCCGCACCAAGTGACCGAATATATGTAACATGTTCACGCCTATAAGAGCGTTTTGTCATTGATAAAGTTAGGATTCTTACCTCATGCCCTAATCCCCTTAGTTCTTTTTCCAAAGTCATAACCGACGTTACTACCCCATTTATAACAGGCGCATAGCACTCCGTTGTTAGTAAGATTTTCATATTTAGCCACCTTTGCTCGTTTTTTTCATACGGACAAACTTGAGTCTAAATAAAATAAAAAGGCTGTTTTCGTAAAGTTTGTTGTTTTGGAAAAATCCCAGAAGCCGGATTGTTCCCAGTATTACGCTCGGTTTATTGATCTATTTTGAGAGTAGCTCTTTTCTAATATCGTTTATTTCCGAAAAAGTGTGTATATAGCCAACAAGGTTTTAGAAAAAGGCCAATAAAAAACACCTTTCATACTATCCATTTAGTATAAAAAAGTGTTTTAAACGAGACTTTGGAGAATTGTAAAATATACTTAAAGATTTGTACAAAAATAGAGGGCCCTTTTGAAGGACCCTCAGATTGTTTGATTATTGCATGCAATCGCCTTTTGGACAGCTCGTATAATTCCACCATACCCCGTACAGCGACAAAGGTTCCCAGATAGAGCTTCCTGGATTTGCTCGTCTGATGGAGTAGGATTTGTAGCTATCAAGGCATTTACCGCCATCACCATTCCCGGTGTGCAATAGCCACATTGAAAACCACCCTCTTCTAAAAATGCACGTTGTATAGGATCCAGCTCTTCTCCTGCCAAGCCTTCAATCGTAACAATAGAAGCTTCATTGGCCTGATAAGCCATCACTAGGCATGAATTCACTAACTGATTGTTCATTTGAACCGCACAAGCTCCGCAACGACCAACTTCACACGAAATTTTCGTACCAGTGAGGTTGAGTTCTTCACGCAAAATGGTGACAAGCCTTTTCGTAGGGGGAACCAGTAATACCACATTTGTTCCATTGATGGTAAGAGAAAGCTCCATTTTAGTAGGAGTCATGATTTCTGCCTGTTCTTTCATATCCATCGTTTCTCCCCTCTACGAGACAATTGCTCTAGTAAAAACTCCCTTGATACAGGTAACTTATTCACCCAACACCCCGTTGCATCATGGATCGCCTTCACAATGGCTGGAGCAACGGCAATGGTACCAATCTCTCCCACTCCGCGCGGGCCATATATATCCCCCTCTTGAAGCTTCTCAATTGCTTCTACATTCATGGCGAACGGCACATCTTGGATGGTAGGAATTAAATACGTGTCAAAATTATCATTTACGTACGCTCCATTCTCCATCTTTGCTTCTTCCATCAAACTGTAGCCTAGCGCCATAATCCCCCCTCCTTCAATTTGTCCCTGATAACCTAGCAAACTAACAACAGGACCAGCCGCTATTGCTTGATCTAAATCCAGTACCTTTACCTTTCCTGTTAAAAGGTCTACCTCCACCCGTGCTAACACAGAAGAGAATGCGTATAAGAAATGACTTCCGTCTACAACGGCATCCGGACTTACTGGAAAATTAAAAGAAGTTTCTATTTTTAAAAGTGGGTTATTTATTGTTTTCTCAGCTAATTCAGCATACGTGATACATAGACTGCTCTCAATGAACCAAATTCCATTTGGTCCCATAGTCAATTCATTAACTGGTAAACCAGTTACTCTGGATGCCCTTTCCAAGATCTCGCCTCGAAAACTCTCCTTCATTCTTTGAATCGAATTCCACACCATGCTCGTTGCACGAGAAGCTGTAGACGATCCCGATATCGGTACGGAATCTGTATCTCCAACAACAATACGTATATCATCTTCCTTACAATTAAACTCTTCCATAACTAGCGTTTCAATGACAGCAAGTAAGCCTTGCCCACACTCTTCAAAACCAAAAGCAGCTTCAATTTTTCCCTCTTTAGTAAAAGAAAGTCGTCCACCTGCAGGGTCTATTCGACCGACACCTAATCCCCCACCATGAATGGAAATGGCCACTCCTGTTCCTGTTACCTTCCACTGATCAGACAATTGACTTTTGTTGTTTGTATTTTCAACCAATCTTCCCTTTATTGCCTCTAAGACATCTCTAGCGCCCCTAGTTGGAGCAATTTTTTGTCCTAAGGGCCCAGGACTATCCACTTGCCTTAAGTTTTTATCGCGAAATTGAATTGGATCCATCTTTAATTTTTCAGCTAATCGGTCGATTTGGCCTTCGAGTGCAAACGTCACCTGATTCCCACCAAACCCCCTAAACTCACCCGCGACACCATTATTTGTAAAAACGGACAAGCCTTCTATTTCTATGTTCGGAATGACATAAGGACCAGGAGCATGCTCTACAGCAAAATCCAAAACTGCGGGACCTAGTGTAGCATACGCTCCTGTATCCGCTAAGATCTTTACCTTATGGGAAAGGATTCTTCCTGTATCATCCACACCGGTTTTCATCGTTATTTTCATCGGATGTCGCTTGAGCCCAGCGCGAACCGATTCTCTTCTCGTTTGATGAATTTTAACAGGACAATTTGTTGCAAGTGCGAGTAGTGCCCCATACGGCTGAATGTTTAATTCATCTTTCCCCCCAAAGGATCCACCCATTGGACTCGATACAATCCGAATATCAGACTCATTCATATTTAAAATTCTAGATAGCTGATAACGATCTTTGAACCCATGCTGTGTCCCAACATAGACTGTTAACTTCCCATCAGCTTCGGGGACAATCACTCCCCCTTCTGTCTCCATATAAGCATGCATTTGTCTTGGGAGTTCATACGTTTCCTCTACAATATGGGAGCATGATTGGAATCCTTCCTCCACATCTCCTTTTGAATAATAAGCACGGTGCAGTAAGTTTCCATCGGGGTGAAGCTTTGGCGCATCAGGATGAAGAGCTTCTTCTGGTTCACCAATGATCGGAAGCTTCTTATATACCACCTGAATGAGTTGTAACGCTTCATCAGCAATTTCTATTGTGTCTGCAGCCACAGCTGCGATTGCATCCCCAACATAGCGTACTCGATCCTCACATAGTACAGGCTGGTCAGGAAAAATAAGTCCAAACCCGTTTAACCCCGGAACATCTTTATAGGTGACAATCGCTCTTACCCCTGGAAGCTGTCTCGCCTTGTCAACGGAAATCGATTGTATTTCTGCATGAGGTTCCGTACTTCTTAATATTTTTCCGTATAACGTCCCTGGAAACGATAAGTCGGTTAAATATTTTAGTGCACCAGTCACTTTTCCTGGACCGTCAGGACGTATCTTCTTAATCTTCGTTTCTATCACCATGAGCCCCCCTCCTTTATGTAGCTAACCTTGCAATCTCTGAAACTACCCAATTGGCGGCTACTGATTTTTTATAAGTTGCAGTAGAATAAGAATCTGTAGAAGGAGTAAATTCTTCATCTATTGATAGGAAGACCTTCTGTAATTGATCGTTCGTCAGTGGTGAACCTTCTAATAGTTTCTCAGAATCATATAGTCGTTGAGGCTGAGTGGTACTACCACTTACAGCCAGTCGAACGGCTGTCATCTCTCTTTTTTCATTAAGATGGAATGTTCCTGCCACCGTCACAACACTCGGTGTAAATGCCTCACGATGACAAAGCTTCTTATAAAAAAAACGCTTCGTTTGATCATCTGGTACATGGACAGAGATAATAAGCGATTGATTGTTATTTTTTATATAATCATATAGTGGTTGAAGATGAACTAATTTCCCATCATACACGGAGAGCTCAGCATCCATGGCGAGTAGAGCAGGAATCATATCGCCAAACCCATTAGCGATGTTACCACCTATCGTTGCTCTGTTTCGGACAGCAGGTGCCGCAATATTTCTAACAGCCTCCACAAGAAGAGGATGGAAGATTTCCTTGTTTTGACGACAAAAGTCCAAGGTAATCCCTGCGCCTAGACGAGTATATGATTGACCATTAACAAGTTCCTTTCCCCAGCCTTTTACCTCATTCACTTGATCTAAACTTATTAAATGTGAAGGAGCTTCGAATCCTTTCGCCCAATGTGTTTGCATTAGAGTTCCGCCTGCAATAACCGAAGCGGTTCCCCCTAACTTTTCCATTAGATCCCAAGCCTCCATGAGTTTGGTAGGCATCCATACTTCCGTATCAATTAGTGAGGTCGTTCCTTGTCTAATCATCTCCATTCACCTCCAAGTACCTTTTCATAATCTTTCTTTGTATCAATATCATAAAAGTCACGAGCTTCTGAGAAGGCTACAAACATTCCTTCTAACTCCTTAAAGATCTTTCTTGCCCCCTCATCTCCCTGTAGTTTCATCAACTTAGGGATAACGCGTGGTGAAAAGATGACAGGTGGTCTAGGAATACCATCGAAACAAGCAGCTACGAAATCTTGTTGGTCAGCACTGATATAAGTGGTGATTACCATATCTATGGTGGCCCTCGACAAATAAGGCTGATCGGCTAGAAGGATCATGATTCCTTTGGGATTCATACTCATAGCAGAAAGTAATCCTCGCTTTAATGAATGCGCCTGCCCTTTCTCCGCATCATCACATACAACATGAGACCATTGACTGGAATAAGGAGAACAGAACAGAGAGGCTTTAACCCATTTAAGGGAGTCATCTTTTTTTGAAACAACAACCACATGTTCAAGTGAGGAAGATAGTGCTGTACGTAGAGCGGAGCTTCCGATGGTACAAGTAGAGAGTGGAAGAGAAAGCTTGTTTTCCCCCATTCTGGAACTCTTACCCGCAGCAAGATATATGGCGATGATTCCATTCTTCATGGCGAATTCCCTCTTTGCTTTTTTTCCGTTGTTGAATTAACTCAGCTACGATACTAACTGCAATTTCCTGTGGTCCCTCTGCTCCAATAGATAAACCAATTGGACTTTTCACATGGGGTGGAATGTTTCCTTCTAGCAATCGCTGTGTCCTGTTTCTCGAACCAAGTACGCCTAAATACCTTAACTCTTTGGTCATTAAGTACTGTAAATATTCTTTGTCTCTCTGAAAATTATGGGAAACGACGATGGCTGAATCTGTAGGGTGAAAAGTTAATTTATCTAAGCTCTCCTCCGGAAATCCCACCATCAAATGATCTGCATTTGGAAACACTTCTTTATCGCATAACGCCGGACGCCAATCAGATACAATTACAGAAAATCCAGTTTTAGAAGCTAAATCCACTAATGGGATGACATCTTCTCCCGCTCCAAAAATCATAAGTCGAGGCTTTGGTTCAAAGGTATGGATATATAGATTTGAAGCTAACTCGGAGGAATACAGTATTCCGCTTTTTTGGGGCATTAAATGAAGTTTCTTTAAAAGACTTTTAGCCAATAAAATATTCCTACCCGTCCAGCTGCCAAAGATCGTTCCATCATCGGTCATAAACAGGCAAGAAGATGCAGATAAATGTTCATCTAATTGTTTGATCATCGTCACTCTATTGCCAAGTGCAAGATGATCTTTTAAAATAATCAGATGTTCTAGAAGCTGATCGTCAATTGGTTCAAGTAGGACTGTAATGATTCCATTGCAACCTGCCCCTTGCCCCCATGAAAGATCATCTTCCGCTTGCATATGATAAACAACGGTTTGTGGCTGACTTGTTCCAAACCATTCTTTTACTCGATACTCGAGATCAGTTTCTAGGCAGCCTGCACTAAGGATGCCAGTCCTCGATCCATTTTTATGGAACAACATAGATGTTCCTTCTTTTCTATAGGCGGAGCCCTCCACTCGGATGATCGTTGCAAGAACCCCCTCATTAGAAGTTGAAATCATCTGTAGAATGTCATGGATTGCTTCCATCCGTGCCCCCTCCTCAAATTCTCGAATAATTCAGTGTATTTAAGAATGATAACAAAATAAAATGGCAAAATGTATAATTATGTAAGAATTTCTAACATAGAAAGTGAAAAACAGTGCGTATGAAAACAAACCTGATCTCTCGGATTGTAAAAGGATAACAATGCTGTATTTGGGAAGGTTAGAGGAATAAGTATTTAAACCGGTCAGCTCCGAGGTTCACGTCTATTTTGGGTCTCTTTTTTAGCTTTTGGAGTGGTTTCTGTCCGAATGAACCCTTGATTCGGACTCAATGATGGTTTTCGAGCTCTGGGCTGTCTGAATCCACCTCTCATTCAGACTCGGTTGTGCTTCCTGCTCTGGTTTCTGTCTGAATGAACCCTTGTTTCGGACTCATTGATGGTTTTCGGGCTCTGGGCTGTCTCAATCCAGCTCTCTTTCGGACTCGGTTGCGCTTTCTGCTCTGGCTTCTGTCCGAATGAACCCTTGTTTCGGACTCTACTATTATTTTCGAGCTCTTTCCTGTCTGAATTCACCTCTCTTTCGGACTCTGGTTGCGCTTTCTGCTCTGGCTTTGTCCGAATGAACCCTTGATTCAGACTCTACAACTGTTTTCGAGCTCTTTCCTGTCTGAATTCAGCTCTCATTCGGACTCTGGTTACGCTTTCTGCTCCGGCTCCTGTCCGAATGAACCCTTCATTCGGACTCAATCATGGTTTTCGAGCTCTTTCCTGTCTGAATCCAGCTCTCTTTCGGACTCGGTTGCGCTTTCTGCTCCAGCTCCTGTCCGAATGAACCCTTGATTCGGACTCAATGATTATTTTCGGACTCTGGGCTGTCTCAATCCACCTCTCATTCAGACTCTGATTGCGCTTTCTGCCCTGGCACCTGTCAAAATGAACCCATGATTCGGACAAAATAAAGGACTCGGATAAAATCCGAGTCCACTCTTCCAAAAAAAACAACGAACTAATTAGCCCGCTTATTCAATTCCGTCTGATAAGCTGATTCCCCATTCTTACTCATCGATTTTCTCAAATTAAAGTAGATGTAAACAGCCATTCCTGCCAGCACATAAAACGATCCGTAAAAGTATAGTTGGCGAAATGAAATACCAGATGCTAATAGTCCAACGATATAGGATCCAAAACCAATTCCTATATCAAACACAGATAAAAAGGTGGCTGTTGCCATGGCTCTTCGTTTCGGTGGTGCGGACTGTATTGCAATGGTTTGGAAGGTTGGAAACAAAGTACCCCAACCAAGTCCGATAAAACCAGCTGCAAGTAAAAAGATGAAACCTGTTGATGCTTGACTGAGAATGAACAAGCCAATCGAGAAAAGAACAATCCCAGGAAACACAATGATATTTGCCCCAAATTGATCAAACCATCTTCCAGTAAAGGGACGCGACACTAAAAGAACAATAGCATAAACGACGAAGAAAAAGCTGGCGACGTGTCCTAAATGTATTTCATTTGCATACACAGAGATGAATGAAATAATCGACGAATAGATTATGGCAAAAAATGCGCCTGTTATAGCAATCGGGATTGCAGATTTTTCAAAAAGAGAGCCTGTTGTTAACTTCGTCGGTTCCATTGAAGTTTCACTCTGCTTCTTCGTTTTTGATACAGAGAAACCTGCAACAAGTCCACCTAATGAAGCAACGATAGCAATCATAAGCATCAAGGTAATACCACCACTTTGCATGGAAGTTAGCCCAAAGTAAGGACCAATGACCATTGCTAGTGCTGAGGATAAGATAAAGTACCCCATGCCTTCCCCTCTTCTTTTTTCAGGGATAATATCGGCTACGATCGAGCCAGTAGCAGTAGTTGCCATCCCAAAGCTTATTCCATGAATCAGTCTTACCGTTAGTAGTTGTGGAACACTATTTGCAAAGAAGTAAAATATGGTCGTAGCAAGAAATAATAGCAATGAAGTAATCAAAAAAATTCTACCGCCATATTTTTCAATTAATTTACCTGAAAAAGGGCGTATAATGATGGCTGCTAGAAGAAAAGCGGTCGTAAGTAGACCAGCTGA
This sequence comes from Bacillus sp. (in: firmicutes), assembly GCA_011524525.1. Classification (GTDB taxonomy): domain Bacteria; phylum Bacillota; class Bacilli; order Bacillales; family Cytobacillaceae; genus Robertmurraya_A. The sequence goes on from WTKE01000057.1 coordinate 12,755, forward strand.
GGATTTGGATGCCCCTAAGTCATTAACGACGTAAACTGGTAATGTTACTAAGAGAAAATAGAAGCTCATTAATAAAAAGAAATTGCTGGAAGAAACCGCAATAAAATTTCTGGTCCACAATTTTTGTGTTGTATCATCCAAAATGTTCACAACTCCCTATATTTTGTTTAACCATGTGGTCAACATGATTCTCAGTTCCTTTTGGTCATGTTCTGAAAGACTGCTAACGATTTGATTATTCACATTTATAACGGCTTGTTCCCAGACTGGATAGCTTGTGATTGCCTTTTCGGTGAGGCCAATATACTTTTTACGTCGGTCTTCCCCTTCCGTCTGATCAACAAGCCCTAGTTTTTGAAGCTTCTGAATGGTTCTTGTCATTGGTGGAGCTTCAATAGCTAAATAATGGCATAGCTCCTTTTGTGTCATAGATCCTTTTTCCTTAAGCACAAATAAAACTGACCACTGAGAGCTGTAGATTTCATACGGCTCTAACGCCGTATTTACTCTTTTGGTCAGGTTCCTTGAAAGCTGGTGGATACTATGAAACAGCTCATGTTTCTCCTGCATCTAATTACCTCTCCTTACCTATCATATTATTACTATATCACAAATTAGTTACCTAGGTAAGTAATTTGTGATAAAAAGCACATATTGTAAAACAAGGCTGTTTTCGTAAAGTTTGTTGTTTTAGGAAATCCCCGCATAACGCTGAGTTTATTGGTCTATTTGGAGATAAGCTCTTTCCTAAAGATGATAATATACTGATTGGCTGTTGAAACAAATAGTTCATTTCCTTCTACTCTAATAGTGATATAATTACCTCATTACTGGAAATTTTTCATGACAAAGATAAATCTTGCTGGGAGTTTTTACATTTTAAAAAGGAGGTCAAAAGATTGGATCCAATTATTCAAGTAGAAGGAATACAAAAACAATTCGATGCTCGGCCCGTCTTACATGATGTATCTTTCACCGTCAATAAAGGGGATATTGTTGGGTTGCTTGGACCAAATGGCAGTGGGAAGACGACGATCATTCGATTATTAAATGGGGTTATCGAAGCCACAGCCGGGAAGATACTCGTCAACAATTGGGATCCACATTCACAAGGTCATGAGATTCGCAAAATCAGCGGTATTCTAACAGATGGAGCAGGTCTTTATCACGAAATGAGTGGTGTTGATAATCTTAGGTTTTTCGGGAAACTATACGGAGTAAATGATGAGACGAGGATCCAACAATTACTCGAGGATTTTCAACTGGCCGATCATCAGCAGAAAAAAGTGGGTACCTATAGTACAGGAATGAAACGCAGATTAGGAATCATAAAAGCCATCTTACATAACCCGACCATCCTGTTCTTAGATGAACCAACCAATGGATTGGATCCAGAAGGTATCCAAATGGTCCTTCAGAATATCCATACACTAAACAAGCAATATGGCACCACGATCTTCCTTTGCTCACATATTCTGCACCAGATTGAAAGCGTTTGTACTCAATATTTATTTTTGGATCATGGTACCATTATTGAGTCAGGTACCAAATCGGAATTAGAAACAAAATACATCAAAGAAATCTCTGTAAAAATTGAAACAAATGCCGATGTAAATGAATTAAATCCTCTTTATAAAATGGTCAAACAGGACGGCTCTTTTATCACCTTTATCCTGCAAACAAAAGACCAACTGCCAAAATTATTAGAGGAGATATTGAAGAAACAATTCTGGATTCACCATGTAGAGATTCAAAATAGAGATTTAGAAAGCTTGTATTTTCAGATTAGAGGTGTGAAAAATGAAGATAAATAGGCATGTAGTGTGGACAATAGCCATGAAAGATATTAAAGGCATAACAAGTAATAAACAAGTACTCATCGGTCTGATTATCCTGCCTTTAATTTTTGCAGTCATTTTTCCCGCTGCATTTATTTTACTTATTCATTTTGTTTCTCTCACCTCTTCTGATATAGAAATCATGACAAACACGATTCTTTCTAGTCTGCCTAACGGTAGTATAAAAAATACGATTAACGCGTTACCATCATTTAATCATCAAATCATTTATGTTGTTGTAAATTATTTATTAGGTTCTATGTTCCTACTGATTCCCGTAATCAATTCGATGATGATTGCTCTTAATAGTTTTGTTGGGGAAAAGGAAAGAGGCACATTAGAGAGCCTGCTTTTTGCACCAATCACAGTAAAAGAATTGTTTATGGGAAAGGTACTTTCCGCTTTTGTGCCAACCATGGTTTTAACAATCGGCAGCTTTGTCCTTTTTGGGGTGATTACGACTGCCATTACATATCCAATCTTTGACGGATTTATTTTTCCAAATACAAACTGGATATTACTCGTATTTTGGTTATCACCAATCATTACATTATTTACGATCTTAATAGAAGTATTAGTGTCTGCAAGGTCAAAAAGCTTTCAGGAAGCTCAGCAAATCGGTGGACTAGTCATCCTTCCAATCGTTGGTTTATTCGTTGGTCAAGCGACAGGAATGTTAATTATTAGCCCAATCATCCTTCTTTTTGTTGGTCTTTTCTTATTGATCATTAACATGCTACTGCTCTTCTTAATATCTAAATACAATAACCGAAACACCCTATTTGAAAGCCAAGTGTAAAAAAAAGAAAGGTACAGACATATGTACCTTTTCTTATTCAATTACTCCCGTTTCTGTGATTAACACTTTACTCGATACTTCAAAAGTAGCATTCGGGTAGACTTCATTCCACTTTTCCGGATCAAATTTTTTTGTTTGAGTTTTAGCTAGAGTACCGATTCCAATGGGGTCGATGCCTTTATCTCGGAAACGATTCAGTAACTCTTCTGATCTTTTATTTATTTGCTCTTCCAATGACTTACCAGCTTGATCAATAACTTTTGGAGCAAGTGTCTTTCCTGAAAATTCTCTTATATGTGCCTCTAGTTTGACATGTAACTTCACCTTTGGTTGAGTTAAAGTGTCCTCTATTTGAAACTTCCTTTTCATCGTTATATTATAAGTCGTTACATAATCCTTCCCAACTTTAAATGTGTAGGCACCATTCCTAAAATTCTCCATAAGTGCCTTAAAAAAAAACATGTCTTTGTCATTTAGATAGTCTACTGCTCTATCTCCATTGAATAATGCGATTCCAATAATCTTCACTTTATTTCCTGTCAATTTCACATAGGGAAGAAAAGGATCCTTTACTTTTGAATAATACGAGTACATAAATAAATGTAAGTTCGACTGGGGTAACTCTCGGTGCCTCATATTATGTTCGAATAAGGTATTTAAGTAGGCTCCTGTTCCAAGGTTTCCAAGATTCTTCTCCAATATCTCATCCGCATTGCCATCAACAACAGCCAAATACAATCGAGAACCAATACCAGCATCTCGCTCAAATGTATCCGTTATCTCGAATACTCCTCTTTCCGCAAATTCTTTTCCGAAAAGAACGACTTCAATTCCCCCATTTTCTAATGGATCCGCTGATTTCATTTGTGATTGTCGATTAATTTCTTTGCTGACTTTAGCTACACTCATAAAAGATTCATTGGATATACTTTTATCCGCTTTATAAACTGGGATCACAATGGTTCCTTTTACTTCTCCATCATCTCTAGCATCATAGCCAACCGCACTCATAATATTGATATCATCGATGATTTTTTGTTCTACACAGCCTGTTAATAATATTAGGGACATCAGTAAGAAAACGACCTTCATCATGCGGATTTCCGCCCTTTCATACGATGAAAAATAGTACTAAAAAGAAATAGAAAAGGAATATAACCATAAATTAAATAAAAACCTATTTCCGCAGTAAAGTTACTTATCATTTCAATTTGCTCACGGGTTTTTAGAACACAACTACCTGCACATACGAGTAATAAAAGGACAACTAATAGTGTTCGTTGTTTTTTCTTAAAGACTCGTTTGGCCCCCCGACTCGCAGACCACATCGCTAAACATAGATTCGGTAAAATCACAAATAACCAAGAAGAAATGGCAACATATTCAATTCGTTCAACAAATGGAAGTTGAACGATTTTTAACATGGTAAGTGTTGCCCAAATATTTCGGATTAATTGTTCTTCTGAAAAGTAACCAATACTTACGATCATAACGACAAGATAAATAAAGATCGTCGACGCTGAACCTAAATGAGCCCATTTTTGCGACTTTTTAGGTTCTTTAAAAAATGGATAATAAAATAACAATGTCTCAAATCCTAACACACTTAAGCTTACATCTTTTGTCGATTTCAATATATCTAACATAGAGTGATCAAAAATAGGCAGTAAATTTTCAAAAAACGTATACTTTAAGGGATAAAACAAGGAAAACAGCAAATAGGCAGGAAGGACAACTCCTAAAACAGCTATCCCAGTAACGGTACGGAGGCCTCCATTGACTATGTAAAAAACAATGATCAATATCACAATCGAGAAAAGGGCAATTCTAATTCCAGGAAATATCCATACCTGAACCACTTCAATATAGGCTCTTAAGATAGTCATGGTTAATAAACATAAATAGATGATTAATAATATAGAAAAGGCGGATCCTATCCATTTCCCAAATAGGACCCGATGTACGTCAGTAATATCTCCTGTTTGTTTATTAAGTATTTGATACATCATCCATATCACCAAGTGAACTCCGATTCCTCCTAAAATAATAGAAATCCAAGCATCATTACCGACTGCTTTTGTGAGTACACGTTGAAAGCCTAAGATTCCAACTCCTATTTGGATTGCTTGGACAAGGTAGAAAGAAAAAAAGGGTGATACTTTTAATCGGTCTGGGATGGTAGTCACAAAGGAACAACTCCTTCTAACGAGCTATTCATCAATATCTCGATGAACTTTGACATCATTTGGTGAGAAGCGTTTTTTCTGTTCGGGATGATTGTGAACAGGTCTACGACTTAGTTTCGAAAACGGTAGGCGAATAATCGTATCCTTTAAATCTCTGACCCTTGTCGGATAAAAGGGCTCTAAATATGGTCTCCCTAATGAGGTTAACTGCAATAAATGTCCTGTAAGAAACGAAAAGCAGAGAACAATCCCGATAAGTCCCCATGCATGTGCAAAGAATAAAAACGGAAACCGAATCAAACGAATCGTGTTACCGAATTGATAGGTTGGTGTGGTAAATGAGGCCAAGGCGGCCAAGGCAACCATAATTAACAAAACATTACTTGTTAACCCAGCTTCAACCGACGCAGTCCCGATAACAATCCCACCTACGATACCAATTGTTTGACCTACCTTCGTTGGAAGTCTTGCTCCAGCTTCCCTTAGTAATTCAATAGTTAACTCAAGAAACAAAGCTTCCAAAATCGGCGGTAAGGGAATTGCTCTTCTTGACGTGATTAATGTTGCCAATAAATCCTTCGGTATTAATTCATAATGATACGTCAAAGTTGCTACATAAATAGGTGTAATCAGAATAGAGAAGGCAATGGATGCAATTCTAACAATCCGAATAAAGGAAGCGGCATACCAATTTAATAAATAGTCCTCAAATGTAGAGATGGACTCATTAAACGTGGTAGGACCGATCAAAGCATGTGGTGATCGATCAACTAATATCGCTAGCTTGCCTTCAGCCAATGCGGTCGCCACCCGATCAGGTCTTTCCGTATCAAGAATTTGCGGAAAAGGGGATCGCTGATTGTCCGCAATAATTTGTGCAATATAAGCCGTATCGCCAATCGCATCAAAATCGATTTCATCCAGTCTCTGCTTGAGCGTATTGACGTTTTCTTCATCTGCAATATCTTCTATATATAAGTAGGCCACTTCGGTATTTGATAAGTCACCAATTGTAATTTTTTCTACTCTCAGGTTATCAATTGGCAATCTTTTTCGGATAAGGTAAATATTTGTTTCTAATGATTCAATAAAAGATTCTTTCGGTCCCACCACACTAAATTCAACTTCAGGTGGAGAAATCGACCGTTTTTCATCTTTTGGTGCCGGAATCAAAACACCATGATGATCTGATTCTGTAAAGTAAATATACACATATCCTGAAGGAAGCTTCTCTGTCAGATCCTTCGGGCTAGTCACATCAATAATTTCCTCAATCGGAATCTTTGACTTTAGTTCCTCCAGGTCATTGATCTCTAGCAAATTCGGTAGGATATATTGATGAATGACTTCCGCATCCACAATACTTGAAAAATAGGAAATAACATACGGAACCTTGCCATGCTCTTTTTTATAAAACACAAAATCAGTTGATTTCCTCAGGGAATCAAACGCTTCCCTGATAGTGGTTATTTCTGATTTTTTTTCAGAATTTTTGTTACTTCCTTTTTTCATCAAACTTCTCACCACCGAACTTTCAAAAGTAAAAATTATGCTAGGATTATTATCCTTAAAGAGGGAAAAATTATACTTTCTTTACATAAAAAAGACGTAGAGAATAAGTTCTCTACGTCAGACACTTTATTGTAAATCCCCTGAATTCGCCAGCAACTTCCAACTCTCACCGTGATCGGAGGTTTGGTAAATGTCATTGTTAAAGGTAACGAATGTGATTTCATGCTCATTTTTCGGATTGATTGCCGCGTACATGATGGCTTCTTCCTTCATCTCTGGCAAGGAAATTTCCACTTCCTCTTCACTTCTTAAGTTTCTTAGTACAAATGAAGGCTGACCATCATATTCACCGTACAGGAGGCTATTCCCTGTAAAATAAACACTTGTTCCCTGTGTTCCTGTTGTAAGTAACTCAAAGGTTTCCCCCTGGTCTTTAGACAAGTATATTCCGTCTTCACCCGCTGCTGCCAAGATGTTTTTATCTGTTGGATGTACAGCCAGTCCAATGAAATCACCTTTTAATCCACTAGCTGCAACTTCCCTCCAATTGGCTCCATCATCTTCACTCACATAAAATGCATCAGCCTTCATAATCGAGTTTTTATGTGGGCTCATCACAAAGATTTGATGATTGTTATAACCAACCGCCATAAGATGAAAATCCACTTCAGCTTCAAAGCCGAGACTTTGTAAGGTTTGACCATAATCCACACTTTTCATCATGCCGATCGGATTTGGCAGCTTTGAATCTGTTCCTGGATGCCCACTCGAATAAAACCCCTCATCGGTCGCATTAAAACCCATATAATCGTTATTTTCTCTCTTCGTTTTTAACCATGTTCCATTCTTATATACCTTTAACCCGTCATGAGTGGCAAAAAAGGCAACCTCTTGATCACCGACATACCCCAGACCGTGAATATGATCTATTTTTCCAGTGAAAGGTTCAAAAAAGTCATGTGATGCGAGCAAGGTTCTAGTTGAATCTTCGGTTTCATTCTGTGCATCTGATGGTTGGGTTTCAATTTGATTTGTTGACTCGTCTTCTTGCCTGCATGCCGTTAATGTTAAAAGGCTAATAATAGCCACTAGTAATAATTTTTTCATTTTTAAAAGAGCCTCCAACTATTAATGTGTACCATGTCCTCCACTTCCATCAGCTGGAGAAATCTCTAACATACTATCAATCATTCCTTGAGTATCCATGGAAACTTCCTTCAAATTGGCTAAAATATAAGCGTGGTTGTATGGCCCCACAGTTGGGTCATCCGTAAACTTTGGTTGAAGCTCACCTAAATATTCATGTATGTCACCTGTGGCTTCTCCATTCTCCAACCAAAGAAGTGGCGCATGCTTCCCTAAATGGGCAAAAGGAGCCCCAGCAATGGCAAATTGAGGCTGAGCTGTAGTTGTAAACGCAAATCCATGTCCCGGCTCCGTCACACCCCAGCCAAAGCCTGTTTTTGCATCCTTAAACTTAGCAAAAGCAATGGATGCTTCCACGGGAGTTTCTCCATCAATACGAGTCACCTTTCCATACTCTTGTAAGCTAGAAACAACTTCCTCAGAAATCACTTTTTCAGGTGCTAACACATAGATATTTGCATTATTCCCACGGGATTGTAATGCTTCCGCAGTCGCTTGCGGGATTTCATTCTTTCCAACAAATAAAACCGGTTCAGGCATATGAGCAATCCAATTAGAGGCAATAAGTGAATATAACTTTGCATCGTCTTCAAGAGAAACGATAATCACACTTTGAGGCAATTCCCCAGCCGTCTCCGCATACTTCTTATCCACTGCTAAAGCAAATTCAGCCGGATCGTTTCCGGTGATTCGCTCCACCTTATACTCTTCTAATGCACCGAGCACCTTTTCGGTAGCATCTCCCATAACCATCACTTCTGTTCCATTCACATTTCCAGTTGGGCTCAGGCGTTTGATTTCCTGTAACGTTTCCTCCGAAAGCTCTTGATCGTAAAATAATACTGGACCATTATTCGGATGGTGGATTAAATCGGATCCAGCAAGAGCAATTTGCCATTGATCCGCTGGTGCTAAAATAACGGTTCCAGGTCGATTATCGTTCCCCGTGGCTGGCCAAATAGTTTGCGAAACCATAATCGCTGCCTCATTCAATGTATCAGCAGCTAGCCTTGTCACATTTTTCGTACTAGTGACAAGAAGCTCATTCGATACATTCCCATTGGTTTCAGTAACCTCCGTATGCTCTTCATGCTCACTTTCTGCTTCCTTTCCTCCGTCTCCATTCGAAGTACAAGCAGCCAAAAAGGTTAAAAGCAATATACTTATCATACTTGCAAATAGTTTTTTCATCTACGGAACTCTCCTTTTTCTACAAATTCATAGTGAAAACATAGTTTCACTTTACCAACACTTTGTGCAGATTTTATGCATAAAGTTTGATTCTTTTTTGTCATCTGCTAGTTTTTCCTTCTTTTTCTCATTTATAAAGTAAGATTTCCATAGTCATTTCGATTACTATAGTAAGTATGACAGGAAAAGGAGATTTCCCTTTGAAAAAGCTATCGATCAAATTAGGTGCCATTTTCTTTTTATGTATTTTAGGACTTGAATCGTTTATGTTCTTCTTTCTTCACTCTGCTTTAGTAGAATCACGGGTACAAGAAGAACTACATGCCCTTCAAGCTCGTGGAAATTCCCATCGTGCGATTTTAGAGAACCATTTTACGCCAGAAACCATAACCCACGTTGCTTTAATGGAGACAGAATCCACAACAGATGTAGTGGTAACCGATGCTGATGTACAGATTCTTGATTCTTCGAGTAAAAATGAACAACTCATAGATCACGTAAAGCTTCCTTCAAAAGAAGTTCCTCAGGAAGGCGTCATTATCGAGAATAATTGGGAGACAGAACCTTTCATATCTACCGTTAGCTCATTAGAAAATAAGGGGGAAATCATTGGATATGTGTTCATGTTTCAAGACACAGAAACCGTTCATTCATTAATTAAACGATTAAACCAACATTTCCTCCTTGCTGGGTTCTTAACGGTTGGTCTAACATTATTTATTATCGCTTTGCTTTCAAAGGCAATCACCAAGCCTCTTATCAATATGAAGGATGCAACCTTTCAAATCAGCCAAGGGAACTACTCCATCTCTTTACCTGAAACAGGGAACGATGAACTTGGTGATCTGGCTAAATCGATTGAATCACTCGCACATGATCTGACCTTTTTAACGCAAGAGAGAAATGACTTTCTAGCAAGCATATCGCATGAATTACGAACACCTATTACTTATATAAAAGGGTATACAGAAATTGTCATGAAACGTGAGTTATCTGAGAAAGAAAAACAGAACTACCTAGCTATTATTCTTGAAGAAACCAATCGTTTAAATGACTTAATAAAGCAGCTATTTGACTTAGCCAAAATGGATCAGAATTCGTTCTTGATTGAAAAAATAGAAGTTAACATAAAGGAGATTCTTGAAAAAGTGGAGGCGAAACTAGCTCCGGCTTTTAAAGAGAAGGGGATGACCCTTCATATCTCCTGCCAAAAGGATTTCTTTTTACATGCAGACCCGATCCGAATGGAACAGATTTTTTTAAACTTATTGGATAATTCGATGAAATATTCTTCACGTGGCGGAAGTACTAACGTGATGGTTGAACTAAGAAAAAACCAGCTTTTTGTGACGATTCGTGATACCGGTAACGGCATCCCTGAAGAGGATTTACCACATATCTTTAACCGTTTTTACCGGGTAGATAAATCGCGGACTCGTATGCTAGGTGGAGCCGGTCTTGGTCTTTCCATAGTCAAGGAACTAGTAAATAAACATGACGGAACGATTACGGTAAAAAGCCAAATCCAAGAAGGAACAGAATTTCAAATGATGTTTAGGGGAGCGTGGAGTGATGAAAACGATCTTACTGGTGGACGATGAGCAACGAATGTTGGATTTATTATGCCTTTATCTAGAACCAAAAGGATACAAATGCGTTCCACATACTTCTGCTTTATATGCACTTGAATACTTATCCTCCCATCAGGTTGACCTCGTGCTTCTTGATATCATGATGCCCGAAATGGACGGCTGGACGTTATGTGCAGAAATCAGAAAAAAATGGGATCTTCCCATTATCATGTTGACGGCACGAACAGATAAGACCGATGTGGTGAAGGGACTTGAGATGGGTGCGGATGATTATATTTCGAAGCCCTTTGATGAAGATGAATTACTTGCTCGAATTGGAGCTGTATTAAGGAGACAGAAATCAACGAGCCCACTATTAACGTTTAAAGGTCTAGTGTTAAATCTAGAATCCTTTGACCTGCATTATGAAAAAAAACCTATTTCATTGACACCAAAGGAATTTTCCATGATGGAGCTGTTTTTAACCCATCCTAATCGGGTATTTACCCGCGACCATTTGATCACCTCGATTTGGGGCCATGGTGTTGCTACTGAGGACAGAACCATTGACTCCCATGTTCGGAATCTCCGAGAAAAATTAAGAAAAGCCCATTTCCCTGCAGATGAGCATTTACAAACCGTTTGGGGAATAGGATATAAGTGGCAGAACGGACAATGAACGAAATTCTCTTTATTTTTGGAAGTGTACTTGGCAATGTGCTCATCGCTGTGGCTGGTGTTATTCCAAGCGCCTTTTTAACAGCTGCCAATATTTCCATTCTCGGTTTTGAGGTTGGATTAGTTGTTTCTATTATAGGAGAAGCCCTTGGTGCCATTGTGAGCTTTTGGCTCTATCGAAAAGGATTTTCACGGGTGAAGGAAAAGGTGCAGGTCAAATGGAGATGGGTTCGACTTCTTCTAGACCGGTTGTATGAATCAAAAGGTTTTGAAGCTGTTGCGATTGTTCTGTTGCTCCGGCTGTTGCCGTTTGTTCCGTCTGGTTTTGTGACGTTAACGGCTGCTATTGGCAAGATGAATATAGTCGCTTTTGGAATCGTGAGTACCCTTGGAAAAATCCCTTCTTTGTTTATCGAAGCATATAGCGTTCACCAAGTACTGAAATTTGATACCCGTCATCAACTCTTCTTGGCGGCTGTAGTTATATTTAGTTTTGTGATTTATTTAATCGTTAAAAAGCGTCCCCGTGGTTAATTCGAGGACGCTCTTAAAAGTGAAAGGCTACAGCAGCGGAACGCTCCATCTGATTTTATACTCTCTGAAAAATGCCTCGAATAAAAGACGTTTCCTGCTTAATCCTTCATCCAAATGGTCTTCATTCCCTTGATGAAGGACGTTTCCTCCTTAATTCTCCATCCTAACGGTCTTCATTCCCTTGATGAAGGACGTTTCCTGCTTAATTCTTCATCTTAACATTCTTCATCCCCTTGATGAAAGACGTTTCCTGCTATAACTCTCATCCTAACGTTC
>WTKE01000057.1:24585-66128 GCA_011524525.1 Bacillus sp. (in: firmicutes)
GACGTTTCCTGCTATAACTCTCATCCTAACGTTCTTCATCCCCTTGATGAAAGACCTTTCCTGCTATAACTCTCATTCTAACGTTCTTCATTCCCTTGATGAAGGACGTGTCCTCCTTAATTCTCCATCCTAACGATCTTCATTCGTTTGATGAGAGGCGTTTCCTGATTAATCTTCCATCCTAACGGTCTTTATTACCCTTAAACACAAAAAGTGCCCTCACCAAAATTGGTGAAGGACACTCTATCTCTAGTTCTTTGAATTTTGACCTACTATATTCTCCAAAGCGACAATCAAATCATTCAGTTGATCTAAACTAGCAATAACCTCTTTCATCGAATGTCTTTGGTCTTCCACACCCGCATAAATTTCTTCCGTTGTGGCGGATGCTTCTTCTGTAATATTGCTAATTGAAGTTACTTCATTTACAATGCTGTCCGAGGCTTCTAAAAGAGACTTTGTTTTAAGCTGGATTTGATCTGCTTGTGAAAATACATTGGTTGTATTTTGACTAATGAGCTGGAGAATATTTTCTGCTTCTTTTGCCGATTGTGAGCTTAATTCAAAAGCACTTTTGCTATGATCAAGTTTTTCTTGAAGCTGAATAATTTTAGAAAAAATGTCCGTTAACATGCTTCCCACTTCTTCGGTTGCTTGACGAGAATGTTCAGCCAATTTCCGAACCTCGTCGGCAACGACCGCAAACCCCTTGCCTTGTTCTCCCGCACGAGCTGCTTCAATACTTGCATTAAGAGCAAGCAAATTGGTTTGTTCCGTAATTCCTTTAATCGACCCAAGCATTTCTTCGATCTTGCTATTTTGGGCGGCAAGTGATCCCATCAAGCTCACCGTTTCCGTCATGCTTCCTTCCACTTTCCCCATATTAGAAGCAAGCTGAGATAAATGTGATGCTCCCACTTGAGTGGACTCACCTGTCTTACCAGATAAAGTCTTCATCTCCTCTGATGTTTGAGTAACAAGAGAAATTTCCTTATGAATTTTTTCAATATTATCCTTAATATCATGAATGGAAACCGCTTGATATTCCACACCTTTAGCCACTTCCCCAAAACCAACCGCAATTTCCTCCGTTGCCTTGCCCGTATGACTTACCTCGGCTTGAATGGATTGATAAAAAGACAATAACCCTTGAACAGAGCTTTTAATATTCTCAAAGGTTTGCTGAAGTTGTTGCTGCTGATGTTTGGATTCATCTAAGTGCACGTTCACATCAGAAACTACTTTTCTACCAATCACAGAGATGATGATTCCAGCCACACCACACATCGCCAATAACACGTACAAAACAACCAGATCCAGAACAGGCAATTGAATAGCTTGAAAGGCTGGATTTATAAAAAACTGAATCGTAAAAACAAATAACATAAGAGCCGTTGCCATAATCATCACTTGACGATCTAAATAAACAATGGAAAAAATCAAATACAGAATAAAAATCGTCCAAGCATTGAAGGTTGGAATAGCTATTAGTAGAAAATGACTCGCTATAAACATTAACGAGACTACTAGATACTTCGTCCAACTATAGCTTGCCAGTTTTTTGTTAATCACAAACAGTAAAGAACAAACGATTACCGTTAACGCAAAGAAACCAAGCATTGGTCCAAGCTCGATTTGCTTAAAAAAGTACATGAGCCCGATGATTGGAATCGCTGATAAATAGAGCGAGATTACTGTATACGTCAGCAACTTCGTCCCTATTTTTTCATAATGTGTAGCCATAGTGCACCTCTTCTATTATTACTTTGTTTTCCTAAATAAAATATCGACAAAATTTGTGATACCTTTAGCTGAAAAACACACCGGCTATAAATAATTTTTTTCCCTCTTCTTTTCATTTGTCTGAGTCAATATATTAATAGTAATTAGTTGTTCTAACAGGGGGTTCGATATGAACGAAAAAATTGTCATCATTACAGGGGCAAATTCGGGGATTGGCAAAGCAGCCGCTTTAAAATTTGCGACAGAAGGATATCGAGTGATTATGGCTTGCCGGAATATGGAGATTAGTGCAGCCGTACAAAAAGAAATCATTCACACGACCAAAAATAACAATGTAGATTTGTTGGAGCTGGATATTTCTTCTTTTGATTCTATTCGTACCTTTTGTGCAACTTTTAAAGATACATACCCACGCTTGGACATCCTGATCAATAATGCAGCCTACTTAAACCATGGTGAAAAAGAGTATAAACTTAGTCCTGAGCATATCGAATTGTCCTTCGCTACGAATACATTCGGTCCTTTTTTACTGACTCGTTTATTAGCTGAACATTTGGCAAAATCACAGGATCCTAGGGTGCTCAATGCTTGTACAACAAACATCAAAAACTTTTTCAACCCTAATCGAAAAATCGAGTTTGATAATTTGCGAGGAGAAATGCGCGGCACTCGTTCGTATAGTGTTTATAAAATGTACGGGGATTCGAAAATGGCCCTGCTGATGTTAACCATCAAAATGGCAGAAGAACTTAAAAGCCAGGGCATCAAAGTCAATGCCCTTCAAATTAATCGTGTAAAACTATCAAAAGAGACGATTCATAAAATGAAGTCTTATTGGAGAGTACTAGCCTGGACACAAAATCTCACTAATCCTTTACCATCGGGCATGGCCGATAATTATTTCCACATTTGCACCTCAGAAGAATTCAAGAATGTTACCGGCCAACTGATCAATCATAAGAGAGAGATTGTTGAACCATCGACAACCGAAACAGGCTTCACACAAGTAAAGAATATACTTGGTTCAAGCAAATATCCCAGATATGCGACAAATCCTCAAAATGTGGAACAAATATGGAGGTTGAGCACCATGCTCATCGAAGAATAAGAATAGGGTTCATGCTTATCTTCTAGCATGAACCCTTCTTTTTATCCAGCCTTTTTTACAGACTCAATTATGGCTTGAGATTTTAATTTTTGAATATCCGCTCGAATTAATAGAGACAGAACGAGTGCTACAACAAATAATCCAGAAAAGAAAGTTAAGCTCCCTGCATAGCTTCCTGTCGTATCCTTAATCCAAGCAGCGAACAGTGGACCTGCCAAACCAGCAGCAGCCCATGCGGTTAAAATATACCCATGAATCGCACCTAACTGCTTCGTTCCAAACAAGTCGCCGATATAAGCTGGAATCGAAGCGAAGCCCCCACCATAACAAGTATAAACAACAATCAGCATGCCCATAAACAACCATTGAATCGACACTTGCGGCAAGAAAAAGAAGATTACCATTTGCAGTACGAAAAATGCGGTATACGTGTTTGGTCTACCAATATAATCCGATAAGGAGGCCCAGCCAATTCGTCCAAGGCCATTAAAGATTCCAATCGCACCAACTAAAGCTGCTGCTGTCGCCATATCAATTCCGATGCTTTCCATCGCTAATGGCTTTGCTACAGCTAAAATAGCAATTCCACAGGTAACGTTAATGAATAACATGAACCACAAATACCAGAAACGCTTGGTCTTTACGGCTTGGTTTGCAGTTAATTGAGATAAATCTAACGTAGCTTTTGCTTTTCCACTATCAATTTTCTCTTTGAACCCTTCTGGCAACCAGCCTTCTTCCGGTTTCTCAAGGTATAAAGAAGATAGGACCATAATGATAAAATAAGAGACACCTAGAGTGTAGAACGTATTGGCCACCCCAAAAGATGTAATCAAAGAATTCATAACCGGACTAGCAATCGCTGCCGCAAAGCCGAATCCCATTATGGCTAAACCTGTTGCTAGACCTCTTCTGTCAGGAAACCATTTTACAAGAGTGGAAACAGGAGCGATATAGCCAACACCTAAACCAATTCCACCAAGTGCCCCATAAAATAAGTACAATAAGAACTTGGATTCCAGATCAACCGCAAATCCCGCCCCTGTCATTCCAATCCCAAAGAAAATGGCGGCTAGTAACCCAGCTTTTTTCGGTCCGTATTTCTCTACAAAATGACCTAAAAAGGCCGCAGATAATCCTAAAAATAAAATTGCAATACTAAAGGTTAAAGCCACTTCAGAATCAGACCAACCAAACATTTCTTTTAACGGTGCAGTAAAGTTACTCCACGCATACACGGAGCCAATTGAAATATGAATCCCCACTGCTGATAATGCGATTAACCACCTGTTCTTCCTCACTAACATCTCTCCTTTTTAAATTCTAAAACGATATGAATGGATCATAACGGATTTTGCTTATCTTAGGATTGAATCAAAAAAATACGAACATTATTATATTAAACATTAAAAATATTCGTCTTTAAAAAGAATAAACCTACTTTACCATGCGAAAGTGAGGAAGACAATAGTAAATATGATATATAATGTGGGAATGTTTTATTTTAGAAAAACAAAAAAGCTGTAGGTCAATGGGTAACTACAGCTTCTGTTATTTATGAAAGTATGAGTTCTTTAACTTGAAATCTTTACAGTTATTTCGCGAATCTTCCCTATAAAATTAATAACGCAGTCCCAATCGTAATCAATACCGCCCCTACAATCATATTTTTCGAAGGCTTCTCCTTCAAAATAATAAAACTAAGCACCATCGTAATAACGACACTGAACTTATCAATCGGCGTAACCACACTCACTTTCCCGAAGGCAAGAGCTGCAAAGTAACAAAGCCAAGACAGCCCCGTAGCGGCACCAGATAAAATCAAAAATATGTAAGATCGTTTCGAAATGGTTTTTAACTCCTTTCCTGTCTTTTGAAAAAAGACAATGCCCCATGCAAACAGGATGATCACTACGGTTCGGATAAAGGTGGCTACATTTGAGTCCACGTCTTCGATTCCGATCTTTGCCAAAATATTTGTTAAAGAAGCAAAGACAGCAGAGAGGACCGCCAACCAAATATACGACTGACCAACTCGAACTTTTTTATTTTCTTTATTTCTTCCAATTAGCACGAATGTCCCCACAGAGATAATGACTCCTCCCGCTACAACAAGGGGAGTCGCTGGCTCTTGAAGGACTATAAACGAAAGAATGATCGTCAAAACAACACTTGCTTTATCAATCGGAACGACCTTTGATACATCACCGATTTGAATCGCTTTGAAAAAGCAAAGCCAGGATAGTCCTGTTGTTAGCCCGGACAGAACAAGGTAAAACAGTGCTTCCCCCGAAACCTCGAACAAGACATCTGTTTGTTGGGTGATGACAACCATGAGAAAGGCCATAATCAATACCACCACAGTTCGTATGGCTGTGGCGAGGTTGGAATTCACATTTTCAATTCCAATTTTAGCTAAGATAGCGGTTAGTGCTGCGAATAAAGCAGCGAGTAAAGCTAAAATTATACTCATTGTATCAGCTCTTTTTCTTTTTATATACTTACTATCTTCGTTGGATAATGAATTTCTTCTTTATCTTATTTTCGCCAATTTCTAAACATTCGTCCAGTTTGTACCAACTTAAAATAGAACATCTTTATCGTCCCAACTTGATTTCTTCCCATTTCTTAGTTTTTGTTCCATCACAGAATCATATCCAAAAATAACATTGTTTGAAGCGAGTGATTATGTAACAAAATAAGAACGCTCTAAAGGAGGATTTCCATGAAAAAAGTAAGTTGTGGATCAGGTCAAGCAAAAGGAAATGCACCAAAAGGGGATTTAAAATGGTGGCAGCTGAGCCTCATTGGTATAGGCTGTACAATCGGCACTGGCTATTTTCTCGGTTCAGGAATTGGAGTAAAAATTACCGGACCTGCGATCGTGATTTCCTTTTTTTTTAGCGGCGATTGGAACGTATGTCGTGTACCACTTTTTAGCGATGATGACGACGGAAGATCCACAAGAAGAATCGTTCTGTTATTATGCTGGAAAAGCTTTTGGACGCTGGGGTGGATTTAGCTGTGGATGGAATTACTGGATTTCGAAAATATTAATTATCGGAAGTCAGTTAACGGCACTAGCCATTCTTTCTCGATTTTGGTTCCCTAATGTTCCACTTTGGGTATTTGCAGCAGGCTATGCCGTCCTTTCTATTATTGTTGTTTTTTTAGGAACAAAAGGGTTCGATAAGGTAGAAAATGTGTTAGCTGTTACAAAAACGGCAGCTATTCTTATGTTTATTGTTCTTGCCATTGCTGCTTTAGTTGGTTGGGTTCACGGAGGTGATACCCATCAGCCAGGAATGCCTAATTCCCTTCATGACCTATTCCCTAAAGGTGGTCTAGCATTTTGGTCTTCACTTCTTTATGCATTTTATGCATTCGGCGGAATTGAAGCGATTGGATTATTATCCATGCTGCTTGAGAATAAAGAAGATGCTCCAAAAGCAGGACAGATCATGCTAATCGTATTGACCATCATCTATGCGATATCGATGGGACTTGTTGTCACTATGGTTTCTTATCAGGCGATTGATGAAAAAGAAAGCCCCTTTGTTACTGCATTGTCTCATTATAAGCTGCCATTTTTCCCGCATGTGTTTAATGCAGCCATTATAACAGCCGGGTTTTCAACGATGACGGCTTCGTTGTTTACGGTAACAAACCTGTTAAAAACATTAGCCAAAGATAAAGATGCTCCAGCTATTTTTGAGAAAGAAAAGAAGCTTTTCTTCGGAAAAGAAGTTCCACTTCCTTCCTTAGGACTTGCGACAATAGGATTATCAGCATCTGTTGTAGCCGCTCTGCTTTTACCAGGTAAAATCTATGCGTATATCACAACGGCAGCTGGTATTTTGCAAATGTATAACTGGGCATTTATCATCCTCTCTGCTTTAAAAATTTTAAAGCTCAAGGTTTGGGATAAAACCCTATGTATCATTGGTTTACTTTTGCTTGCTGCTGCGGTGACAGGGACAATCTTTGAAAAAAGTATCCGACTTGGGTTCTTTATTAGTTTGATCTTTGTCGCGTTAATTGCGCTTGTCACCATTATTATGACTCGAGTATGGAAAAAGGCAAAACCAGCGTAAAAAAAGTCCCAATAAGGGCAAACTTATTGGGACTTCATCAGCTAAAGTAGTTGGATATTCGCATCTCTACATGCTTGAAGAATCTCCTCATTCCAAATCGACACTTGAACCTCGCCAATATGTGCTTTTTGAAGGAAAAACATACACAATCTTGATTGGCCAATTCCTCCCCCCATGGTGTAAGGAACTTCTTTATTTAAAATAGCTTGGTGAAATTCTAACTGTGCACGATCTTCAGCACCCGCTAGTTTTAACTGTTTTTGCAGGGTTTCTTCTACTCGTATCCCCATGGAAGACACTTCAAAAGCCATTTTAAGGGTAGGATTCCAAAGGACTATATCTCCATTTAACGTCCAATCGTCATAATCAGGTGAACGACCGTCATGCTTGTTACCTGACTTTAATGCACCACCAATTTGTGAAATAAAGACGGCACCATATTCCTTGGCAACCTTATCCTCTCTTTGCTTCGGTGTTAGGTCTGGGTATTGATCTTCTAATTCCTGCGTGGTGATGAAATGAATGTTCAACGGAAGTGACGGTTTTAGTTCTGGGAAAAAGTCATTTAGGTAGATCTCTGTGGATCTTAGCACATTGTAAATTTTTCGTACCTCAGCCTGTAAAGTTTGGACGTTTCGTTGTTCTTTTGTAATGATCTTTTCCCAGTCCCATTGGTCCACATACAGAGAATGAAGATTACTTAGTATTTCGTCACGACGAATGGCATTCATATCTGTGTACAACCCCTTGCCTAAACCAATTCCATACTTCGCTAACGCCAATCTTTTCCACTTGGCTAATGATTGTACCACTTGGATTTGTGTATCCTTTATATCCAGTGCGTCAAACGAAACCATTCGTTCCACACCATTCAAATTATCATTAATTCCGTTCCCTTCTTTTACAAGGATTGGTGCGGATACGCGAATCAGATTCAACTCTTCAGCCAAATTACTTTCAAAATAATCCTTCACCTTTTTTATCGCTTGTTCAGTTTGAAGTAAATCGAGCTTTGATTTGTAACCTGCAGGAATTTTCCTTGTCACTTCACATCATCCTCATTCTCTTTAATTTATTAATCCAACATCTTCTCTCTTTAACTTTAAATGGATAAAGGACTTCCGCTTCACGTACAGTGTATGAATGTGATATTGGGTGGTGAATGTCCGATTTCATGTTCTTTTTTGGTTTCTGGAAAACTTTGCATATGCCACCTAAAAATGGACATTCTATGACAGTAATAATTATTAGGAGGTTATCTTTTTGGCAGAGAACAAAGATAAAAATGTTTCAAACGGACAAGATGAGAATCGTGAGACGTTAACTACACGTCAGGGCCATCCTGTACCAGATAATCAAAATATACGTACAATTGGAAACCGTGGACCGGCTACACTTGAGAATTATCACTTTATTGAAAAAATATCGCACTTTGATCGTGAAGAGATACCAGAGCGTGTAGTACACGCACGTGGTACTGGAGCTTTTGGATATTTTGAAACGTATGGGAAAGTGGGAGACGAACCTGTAGAAAAGTATACTCGTGCAAAAGTATTTTCTGGGGCTGGGAAGAAAACTCCATTAATGGTTCGTTTCTCTACAGTGGCAGGAGCGAAGGATTCACCCGAAACCGCACGTGACCCGCGTGGCTTTGCTGTAAAAATGTATACAGAAGATGGAAACTGGGATCTTGTTGGAAACAACCTGAAAATTTTCTTTATTCGTGATGCGATGAAGTTCCCTGATATGATTCACGCTTTTAAAGCGGATCCTGCTTCCAACGTTCCGAATCCACAGCGGATGTTTGATTTCGTTTCCCGTACACCAGAGGCGACACATATGATTACCTTCCTTTTCTCTCCATGGGGAATTCCTGCTACATACCGTCATATGCAAGGTTCTGGTGTGAACACGTATAAATGGGTGAATGCCGAGGGTGAGGCGGTGTTGGTAAAATATCACTGGGAGCCGAAGCAAGGAATCCGAAATTTAACACAAGACGAGGCCAACGAGATTCAAGCAAAGAACGTTGGTCATGCTACACAAGATTTATATGAAGCAATTGAACGTGGAGAATATCCAGAATGGGAGCTATTTGTTCAAATCATGGAAGATGATTACCATCCTGAACTCGATTTCGACCCTCTCGATGATACCAAACTTTGGCCAGAAGATAAGTTCCCTTGGTTACCAGTAGGTCGTATGGTCCTAGATCGAAATCCAGTTGATTTTCATGCGGAGATCGAGCAAGCTGCCTTTGGTACTGGCGTTCTTGTTGATGGAATGGACTTTTCAGATGATAAAATGTTGCAAGGGCGTACCTTCTCCTACTCCGATACGCAACGCTATCGTGTTGGTGCTAACTATTTAAAATTACCTGTTAATGCACCCAAAGCACCTGTCCACACTAATCAGCAACGTGGGCAGATGGATGTACGCGACCCAAAAGAGTCAGGGGATAATCCTCATATTAACTATGAGCCATCGATGCTCGGCGGTTTTAAGGAAGCAAGTAGGGAAGGTCGTGCACCACACCACCCGACGTACAATGCAGCAGCAATGAGTGCGCCAATTGATCGACCTAACAACTACGGGCAGGCTGGTCACACCTACCGAAGCTTGGAAGATTGGGAGCGCGATGAATTAATTAAAAACCTATCTGACGCACTTGCCGTATGCGATCCAAAAATTCAAGATGCTATGATTGAACACTTCACACAAGCCGATGAAGAGTATGGTCGCCGGGTGAAGGAAGGTCTTCAAATGAAAATGAAAGAAATGGAAGCTATGGAAGCAGGTACAGTACCAGGTCGTGAAGCAGGTCAATCAAAATATGGTCAAGGTACATTAGCTGCAAATGAAGCAACAGAAGAAGCGGTAAAGAAAAGTCACGAAGCGGATCCATATTAATGCTTAAGTCACTGTGAGTGTCGAATGAGGCTGATCTTTAATAGGAGTAAACAAGCGAGCTGCATGGGGTGCGGCTCGTTTGTTTGATTTTTGGGGATATCGTGGATATATAGTGGAGGATGCTGAATGGTTCCAGGAAGGTCGCGGTTAAAACACCGAAACTCGCGGATAGAACTCCAAATCTCACGGATATCCCCCTCACCACACCAATTTCTCCCCCAATTTGTTACAGAATGCCATGAAATCCCACTCAGATTCAGCTATAATAAAATCATAAGCTTGTCTTCTATTGAAATTATCTTAGGATGTGTAAAAGAAATGAGCCATTATTCTGCTACGAATATAAAGATTAGTAACCTATCCATTTTTAAGGGGTATCAAGTGCTGTTTGAAGTGAAAGGACAGACTTATCAAATGCTAGTTGGGGGAGATAAATTCGGCTTTCCTATGAACATTATTCATCATTTTAAAGAAGATGGGAAATGTCCAGTTTGCGATAAGTATACATGGGCCTATCCAATGGGACAGCAACCATGTTCAGTATTGTTACGAGACAAAATGATGCTGTTTGATCTTTTCCAAAGGAAATTCCACTCAAAATAAAACAAGGCAGCCCGTATTCAATGCGGCTGCCTTTTCTTATGCGGCTAGTTGCTGTTGCTTTAAGCTTGTTAGTTTACGATATTGGACGAAAACGACACCTGCTGCAAGGATTCCTATGAAATTCACGAGAAGTGCAAACACAAATACACCATGAATATCCACGTATCTGGTAATGAATCCTGATACCATCGGGATAAGGGTTGTTGCTAATCCTGTTGCCGTGTACATAATTCCTGTTACTGAGCCTTTACGATCCCAGAAGAACTCGCATAATACGGTTAATCCTAGTTGAAGGACACCTGCAAGAAAGAAGCCGATAAGGAATGCTGAAATCATAGCGAGCACTGGCGTTTTAAAAGTTAATAATGACACAATTGACAAAAATGAAAATATCGGATAAACAAGAACAATGGTGACGGGACGAATCGTCTTTCTTACTAAAAATGCTAAAGAGATGACGGAGAGAAGAGCTCCCCAGCTGTAATACGACATCAGTTTTAACGAATCAACTAAAGGCATTCCTATCATATCCTGCCCGTAAGTAGGAATCCAAATATTCATTAAATAAAGAAGAGCCGGCGCAGTAAAACCAATTACGATAATGGCTACTCCTTCAATCATAAAATTAGGCTTTGTGTAAAACACAACAGGTGGGCCGCTTTCTGTACTTTCTGCGCTAACCTTATGATTGGGGAACTTTGCCTTTACTAGCATAAAGCCTGATACCAAAAAGATGATGGCTGGAATAAAAAACGACATTCCGTAAAAAATATTATGCTGAATAAAAAAGGCAATCAGTAATGGAAGTAAAGCAGAGCCGAAAGAAATAAATGCTTTTAAAGCAACCGTAGCTGATCCAGCTGTCTTTGGGAAAACCTCCATTAACGTTGGGTACGTTCCTGCATCTAAAAATGCATTACCCAATCCTCCACAGAAAGCAAACACAATCGCCATCACATAGTTTGGACTAAGTGGAATACCTATTAGGAACACAGCAAACAATAGACAACCTACCACAATAAATGGTTTTCTTCCAATCTTATCTGACCATACTCCACCTAAATAAAGTGATAATAGTCGACTAAGTCCAAACGCCGAAATGATAAAGCTAATTCCGGCTTTATCTGTGTGGAATTGTTCCGTTAAGAAAGACATATTTTGTGCAATCATAATATAGGCCATACCAAAAACAAAGTAGTTAATGTAGCAGCCAATTGCAGTGAAAGAGTATTTATTTTTCATTTTCAGCACTCCTTTCTTCTTACTAAGGTACACTTTGTGAGAACTTGAACATATTATATCAATATTAAGATACTTAATACGGTGTAATTACGTCTATTTTTTGAAATCAAATGGTCTAAATTGAGAATTTAACAGACTCATAGGGGGATGGCACTAATACGTATGATTAGTGCCATTTCCTTTTTTAGCTCGCCATTTTAACTGGAGCTGTTGCCTTTTTCGCATATTTCTTGTTCACATATACGGCAAGTCCGACACCGATAGCTGTGATGGCAAAGTTAAACAATAGAAGATACAACGGGCCATTTACTCCACCAGCTTTCGTAATGGCTCCTGCAGCTGTTAGAATCGTGTAGTTTGCGAGACTTGAAGCGATCATTACGATTGACGTCATTTTTCCACCGTTTGTTGGAGATAGCTCTACAGCTAGAGATGTGACTAATTGAAGAACTCCACCTGCAGCAGCAAACCCAAGAACAAATCCACCTACTAATAAAATCGAAGGTAACTTCACAAAGTAAATCACTAGCAACATCACTGCAGCAATTGCTGGGTAAAGAGCAACTACTTGAACCGATTGAAGAATTTTTTTGTTAATTAAGTAGGATGTGACTAAAATTGCAATTACTGTACCAAGTGCATAATATGATTGAATTTTACTAGGGTCCGCTAAACCGTATAATTTTCCTAATTCCTGATTCGCATTTAACCACAAGATAAATGTAGAAGTAACGGTAAATCCTAGGATGACAATCGCCAAACTTGGTCCTGTAAGCTTTACCTTTTCTGATTTTTTAGAGTCTGCTTTTTCAACTTTCACCAACATTGGAGGGAATGGTAAAACCGCCATTAGTACCCCCGCTACTGCTAAAAGAATCGCTGATAAATAGAATAATGTTGTAAATGGCATCGTATTGGCTGCGACAAAACCGATCATAAATGGAAGCAAAAATTGTCCAATGGAAATTGAGAACTTGACAAATAGATTTCCCACATCGCCTTTTTTCTTAAAAATTTCCATGATGGCTGGATAAACCGCTGTATCTATGAACGAGTTCGCCACCCCACCTAGTAAAGCAAATGCGTAAGCAACATACATACTTGGTGAGAATACAAGACCGATAAAATAAGTGACATAGGCTGTAATACCAATTAATCCAGATACTCTTCTTCCAAATTTATCTGATAGTGGTCCTGCAATGGGAAGCGAGATTAAACGTCCCAAACCTAATGCGGCAATAACTGTAAGCACCATACTAACGTCAAATGTACCATCCGTTAATGTGGTAGCCCCCCATTTTTCTGCAAAGTTCTGCTTGTATTGCGCTAAGATGGATACCCCAATTCCGTGTACTAAATAAGTAAAATAAAGTGCGAATGCGATTGGGTAATATTTTTTATTTGTTTCCATACCTTATTCTCCTTTCAAATTTGTGAATCACTTCACATTATTGATCAAAAAAATTTATTTATCAGAGAAAGGAATACTATTCCTTTCTCTTTTAAAACATTTGCTCTTTTACATACTCAACAGGCATATCTTCACCAGTCCAAAGCTTAAATGCTGCTGCCCCTTGCCAAAGCATCATGCCTAAACCATTGATTACTTTTGCACAACCAGCTTCTTCTGCTAATTCTAGCAATCTTGTTTTACGTGGAATGTATACGACATCAGATACAATGAGCTCTGGTCTTAACCAAGATGCATCTGGTACCACGCTTTCTCCTTCTAACGGCTTCATTCCTACACCTGTTGCATTTGTAAGAATATCGCTAGTAGCAATTTCTTCCTTTAAACGGTCGGCATCATCGAGAGTGTAAACAGTCGCCTTACAATTGATTCCCTCTATTTCTTCGTTAATAACTTGGGCATTCTTTAAAGCACGATGATAAAAGTCATCCTCACGGTTAAAAATTGAGATTTCAGCTACTCCATCCAAGGCTGCTTGAATCGCAATCGCAGTCGCGGCTCCACCAGCACCCATCAAGGTCATTTTCTTGCCAGCGACATCCACACCTGCTTCCTTTAATGCTCTCATATACCCAGTTCCGTCTGTAATATGACCGATTAGCTTTCCGTTTTCGTTAACCACTGTATTTACTGCACCCGTAAACTGAGCAGCAGGAGAAAGTTCATCTAATAATGGAAGAATTTTTGTTTTATTTGGCATGGATACATTAAAGCCTCTAACTCCCAATGCTCTCATTCCTGTTACTACATCGGCTAACTGTTCATTTCCTACCTCGAATGCCATATATGCGTAATTTAAACCACGCTCTCTTAATGACATGTTTTGCATAGCTGGTGATAATGAGTGTCCGATTGGGGTTGCTAAAAGTCCAATTAATTTTGTTCTACCATCGATGCGTCCTAAATCTGCCATGATCCTTGCCTCCAATTGAAATGTTATTTTCCTAGTTGTTAAATTGTGAAATGGTTCACAAGATTAAACAAAGTTTTTTCATGAATTCATGTTATGCCTTAATTGTATGGGGGAGAGAAAGGAAAGTCTAATTGAAAAAACCAGCCTAACTCATAGGCTGTACCTATTAAAAATTCCAATAAAAACAAAAAAACCATTCAATTGAATGGCTTTTTCATCATATATTATCTTGGCTCATAGATATCCCAAGCAACCTTTAA
The DNA here is from genome assembly GCA_011524525.1 of Bacillus sp. (in: firmicutes). Classification (GTDB taxonomy): domain Bacteria; phylum Bacillota; class Bacilli; order Bacillales; family Cytobacillaceae; genus Robertmurraya_A. The sequence goes on from WTKE01000057.1 coordinate 38,930, forward strand.
TGAATCGACGATATAGTCAGCGATCTCTTCTGCTTCCTGAGTATCGGTTTTTACCTTTGAATGGTGGTATTGATAGATCTCTTGTCTACTATTAAAAAGTTCCAAAATTTCATCAATATTCCTCCCCTGAAGAACGGGTCTAGAATCAATAATTAAACTAATACGATCCTTCCAATATTCCCAAGATAAGTCTAGGAAAAACACGATACAATTTTTCGTGCACGCTTTCCTTATATCTTCTTGAAGAAACGCACCGCCGCCTAAAGAAAGTACTGAAAGTTTCTTCTTGCTTAATTCAGTAATCACTTCTTTTTCTTTTTCACGGAAGGCTTTTTCCCCAATTTGCTTAAAAATTTCTGAAGTTGGTGCACCGTATTCTTCTTCGATTAATTGATCAATATCAATAAAATCACGATACAGCTTTTTAGCAACCAGTTTGCCAATGGTGGTTTTACCCACACCCATAAAGCCGATAAATACGATACTTTTTTCTCTTAATGGCACTTCTCTTCCTGTCACTGTCATCACTCCAACGTTCACTCCAATACTTAAACGGACGAAAGCATATTGTATTCTACCATGTTATCACTTTTTCGCAATTGTTCCAAAATAAATTTCAGAGAATTCATGTTTTTTATCACCAAGTGACCAAGTTTGTTGCAACGGAAATATGTTCGGCGAGATTTTTGGAGGATTAATTACCAATAGTCTTGCACTTTTGTCAGATGCGGGGCATATATACTAATAGCGAGAACACCACCATCTGTGAATCATGAGGCTATTCGTGTGGTACGTAAGAAATACCCAACTTCATCAAGGATATAAAAAAGTGCTCCTCAACAAAGGAGCACCTTACATATATTAATGAGATCCAGCCTTTTTCAATTCGAAGGTTTCTTCGGATTGCGCTGCAAGTTGTTTCTTTTTCATTGTCATTCTTCCTGCTAAAACTACACCAGCAATGACAAGGATTTCGAAGCCGTACTTCACAAAACCATTTGCAAAAATACCTTCCAGGAATCCTTCACCAACAATCATTTTTGCTGCTGTCCAAGCTAAGATCGCAGAACCGATTGTAACGATAACTGGATAACGCTCGATCCATTTAATAATCATCGTGCTACCCCACATGACTACTGGTACGGAGATCAATAATCCAATAATAACAAGAGTCATATTGCCGTGAGAGGCACCAGCAATTGCAAGTACGTTGTCTAATCCCATTAATGCGTCCGCAATAATAACCGTACGAATCGCTGCCCAAAAATTATCTCCAGCTTTTACATCCCCATGGCTATCATCATCGGTTAATAGCTTATACGCGATCCAAACCAGTAACAGTCCACCAACTAGGTGTAAACCTGGGATCTTAAGTAACCATACGACAGCTAGTGTTGCGACCACACGAATGATAATGGCTCCAAGTGAACCCCATAAAATAACCTTTTTCTGCTGTTCCTTTGGAAGATTCCTAGCTGCTAAACCAATAAGAATGGCATTATCACCGGCAAGAACTAAGTCAATGACAATAATGGTAAGTAGTGCGGTTAAAAATTCTAGTTCCATACATGATTCCCTCCTAAAAAGTAAGTTCTTATCGATTTTTTTGCCCACAAAATAAAGAGACCTTGCCATTGTAGGCAAAGGTCTCGCTAAGCACATTGTTTATGCCAACAAAGCCGATGGATTTGACTCCATGTAATGACGACTTTGTTTCAGGAAAAATCCTGACGCTACTCCCCTTTACTGAGAAAGGAAAACCGATAATATTCTTTTGTACTATACTACAACTATAGTCAAACAAAAAGTTTATATGACTATTTTACATAAATTTATTACTATATGCAACTATAAAACTTGTAACATTTTCCCTTTTATAATAATTGGATGCCTTCTGGAAGAACCACTGCCTTTAATAGATCCACCTCTTCTATGCGTTTGTACGTATAGGAGGAACCCTTTAAAAGGGCATTATCTAAGTAAGCTGGGTGTGTCATCACTTCAACTTTTGTTGGTTGGCTGTATCGTTCCCCGAGCTTGTTGAAATACTCTGCTTCCAATCCATCTCCATAAAAATCAAATAATGCCACATCTGAAAATTGCTCCACCCCTTGAATTTGCTCTAATCCATTTGCTCTAACCGGTAAGTTGTATTTTTTTGATAATCGTTGAACAACTGGTAATAGCTCCTCAATCGTATGAACATGATGATGACTATCCATATGTGTAAGGGGAACACCTGAGCTCAAAAACTTTTCAATTTGAGCCGTCCATTCTCTCTCCACTTCTTCAAGACGTATCGTCTCTTTTTTCGAGTGGAGATCTGACAGGGAATGAAAGAATCCCTTTTCATTCGTAAGGGAAGAAACATCTTGTAAAAGAGGCTTTCCACAAGTAAGGACAAGATGGATCCCCACTTGAAGGCTAGGATGCTCTTTAGCAAGCTGAATGGCATGCTCCGTTCCTTCCATATTCATCATCATTGTGGCGGAGTTCACAATTCCATTCAGATGAGTGTCAATAATTCCATAATTTACTCCAGAACTAAAACCAAAATCGTCTGCGTTTACAATTAATTGAATCATGTACATTCTCCTTATCTTAAAGTTATAACTTAAAAGCATCTTCCTACTTGAAAGTTCGGTACATATATAAGAAATCCTTCAAATAATCCCCAACTTACGTTTTTCCTTCGACTTTTCGATGACAGATTTTAGAAAAACTTATATAATAATCTTCGGGAAACGAAATTTTTTATTGTCATAAGAATATATTAAATTAAAAAAGAGGCTATAAAATCATGTGGAAAAATCGGAATGTATGGATTATTTTAATTGGGGAATTTATTGCTGGGGTTGGATTATGGACCGGAATTATCGGAAACTTAGAATTTATGCAAGAGAAGGTACCATCTGATTTTGTTAAGTCGCTTATCCTTGCTACTGGCTTGTTAGCAGGAATTCTTGTTGGTCCACTTGCTGGTCGAATGACCGATCAGTATAGCAAAAAAACAATCATGATTTATTCGGGAATTGCCCGTATGTTCAGTGTCATCTTTATGTTCCTCGCTCTTTACACCGGCTCCGTCTGGTGGATGGTCGTGTTTATGATTGGTATTCAGCTCTCAGCTGCCTTTTATTTTCCAGCGCTACAATCAGCCATCCCTTTAATCGTTCAAGAAAATCAACTTCTCCAACTGAATGGAGTACATATGAATGTGGCGACCATTTCACGTGTACTAGGTACGGCTTTGGCGGGTGCCATGCTTGTCGTTATGCCTTTATCCATGCTGTATGTCGCATCTTTTGTTGCTTACGGCATTTTACTCGTTTTCACCTTCTTTTTAAAAATGGAAGAGCCAGAATTGTCCAATTCCGCACTTAACAAGAACGGATCTAGTGGATTTAAAGACGTTCTCCCTGTTATTAAAGGAATGCCCGTCGTCTTTATGACACTTATTATGGCACTTGTTCCCTTGTTGTTTCTAAGTGGCTTCAATCTGATGGTAATCAACATTAGCGAAATTCATGATGATTCCTCGATTAAAGGCTTGATCTATACAGCAGAAGGAATTGCCTTTATGTTAGGAACGTTTGTGATTAAAAGGCTTAATGATAAATGGTCTCCTTTTACCATTATTTTTGTTTTTTCAACCGTGATTGGTTTGGGTCAAATGTCCTTGTATTTTGTAGATAACAAGGCTCTTGCTATTCTTTCCTTTGCGATTGTAGGTTTTGCGGTTGGCTGCTTTTACCCGACCGTCTCTACTTTGTTTCAAACAAAGGTTCCAAAGAGCTTCCACGGTCGCTTCTTTTCGTTCCGTAATATGCTTGACCGAATCATGTTTCAGGTCGTGCTCCTCGGTACCGGTTTTTTATTAGATGTGGTCGGACTACAAATCATGGTTCTTATTTTCGGAGCCATTTCGTTGCTCACCACAGGAATTTTCTATAGTAAACATAAACAGCAGCCGGTTGAGTTAGAGGTAGAAGCTGTTACAGTTACCAAATAATAGACTCCGAGGTGTCCGAAACGGGCACCTCTTTGTTCGTATTTTATAGGTGTTTTGCATTTTTTTCATATTTATCTGACTATTGAAACCCTTAACACGAATATTAATGCATCTTTTTACCATAAATTTTCGGAATTAATCGTATTTTTCTATTGAACTATAATATAATGGTGATATAATAATTACTAACTTCATAGGATTCACTCATATAATAGCGAGAATAAGGCTCGCAAGTTTCTACCGAATTACCGTAAATAATTCGACTATGAGTGAGCAATGGGAATTGCTACGATAGTTGTTTTATCCATGCAAACCACGCCTTTTAAAGTCTAAGGTCATTGCTTCACTCATTTTGATGTGAATGCAATGAAGTTAGGCTTTTTTATTTTTCTTTCTTAGGGAGGACATATGAAGTTATTACAGGATAAGATTTTACAAGAGGGAAAAGTACTCTCTGAATCTATTTTAAAGGTTGATTCGTTTTTAAATCACCAAATTGACCCTCAGCTCATGCTAGAAATTGGGGAGGAATTCGCAAGGCTTTTTGCAAACGAAGGTATTACAAAGATTCTCACACTCGAGTCTTCAGGGATTGCTCCTTCGGTTATGACAGGATTAAAGCTAGGTATACCTGTTATTTTTGCTAGAAAGCGCAAGTCTCTTACATTAACAGACGATCTACTAACGGCCACTGTTTATTCATACACGAAACAAGAGTCGAACGAAATCTCTATTTCTAACAAATTTATTCAAAAGGGTGATACCGTTCTTATCATTGACGACTTTTTAGCCAATGGGGAAGCGGCCTTAGGTCTTATCGAACTTGTTTCACAGGCAGAAGCTACGATTGCTGGAATTGGAATTGTTATTGAAAAGTCGTTCCAAGCTGGTGGAAAGAAATTAAGAGAACAAGGCTGGAAGGTTGAGTCACTAGCAAGAGTAGAATCCCTTTCAAATGGAAAGGTCAAATTTGTAACAGACAAGGTGGAGGAATCGGTATAATGAAAACAAATCCGTTCAAACTTACTTCTTTAGGAATTCAACATGTACTTGCCATGTATGCTGGGGCAGTGATTGTTCCACTAATTGTTGGGGGAGCACTTGGATTAACAGGCGAGCAATTAACATACTTAGTTTCAATTGATATATTAATGTGTGGTGTGGCAACCCTTTTACAAGTTTGGAAAAATAAATTCTTTGGAATCGGATTACCGGTTGTACTTGGTTGTACATTTACAGCTGTTGGTCCCATGATTGCCATTGGTGGAGAATATGGAATCTCCGCTATCTATGGATCCATCTTAGTTTCTGGTTTATTCGTAGTTTTAATTGCAAAGTTCTTTGGAAAGCTTGTTCGATTTTTCCCACCTGTTGTAACAGGATCAGTTGTTACAATAATCGGGATTACATTAATTCCTGTTGCTATTAACAATATGGCTGGTGGTCAAGGAAGTCCCGATTTTGGTTCGATGACAAACATCTCTTTAGCTTTTGGAACTCTTCTTTTTATTATTGTTTTATACCGCTTTTTTACAGGTTTTGTTCGTTCGATTTCGATTCTTTTAGGTTTATTAGCAGGTACAGTTGTTGCGTCCTTGATGGGAATGGTTCATTTTTCAGCTGTAGCTGAAGCTAGCTGGTTCCATATGGTCACTCCTTTCTATTTCGGGATGCCAACATTTGAAATCACAGCGATTTTAACGATGATTCTTGTTGCGATGGTAAGCTTAGTTGAGTCTACTGGAGTATATTTTGCTTTAAGTGATATTTGTGAAGAGGAAGTAACGGAAAAGGATCTAGCTAACGGCTATCGTGCAGAAGGTTTAGCGATTCTTCTTGGAGGACTATTTAACGCTTTCCCATATACCACTTATTCTCAAAACGTAGGTCTTTTACAAATCACGGGAGTAAAAAGCAAAAATGTGATTTATACAACGGGGGCTATGTTAATTCTATTAGGATTTATTCCTAAAATCGGTGCTTTAACAACGATTATTCCTACATCTGTTCTAGGCGGAGCGATGATCGCGATGTTCGGGATGGTAATTGCGTACGGAATAAAAATGCTAAGTAAGGTAGACTTTGCTTCACAAGAAAACTTATTAATCATTGCTTGTTCGGTTGGAATTGGTCTTGGCGTAACAGCTGTTCCTGATCTTTTTGCTCAAATGCCATCAAGCATTCGTATTTTGACTGACAACGGAATTGTTGCTGGAAGCATTACGGCGATCCTTTTAAATATTGTATTTAATGTTGCTCCGAAAGCAGAACACGTTCAACCGGTTTTGAATGAGCAGAAAGCATCTTAATTTTGTAAACATCCATCTTGCATTAGTGCAGGATGGATATTTTTTATGTAAAAAGACCGCTGCTTTCCTTAGCAGCGGTCTATATTAATTAATTTTCTTCAATTTCTTTACGATTTTTCTTCAACATCTTTGAAAGCACTTCATACACAATCGGTACAATCACTAGTGTTAAAAGTGTTGATGATGTTAAACCACCAATTACCGTAATCGCTAATCCTTTTGAGATTAAGCCAGATCCACCAGCACCAAATACCATCGGTACCATTGCACCAATTGTTGCGATGGCTGTCATTAGGATTGGACGTAATCTTGTAGCTCCCGCTTCAATGATTGCATCACGGATTGACATTCCTTCACGTTCCATATGAATGATACGGTCCACGAGTACAATTGCATTCGTAACAACGATACCAATTAGCATCAATAGACCCATCATAACCGATACTGAGATCGTCTCTCCAGCTATCCATAGTCCTACGAAGGAACCGATCACCGCAAATGGTAAAGAGAATAAAATCGCAAATGGCGCTAATCCTTCACCAAATGTGACAACTAAGATGAAGTACACAATAAGAATGGCTGCTAACATCGCTACCCCAAGTTGTGTAAATGTTTCTTGCATATCCGCTGCTACACCAGAAACTCCAAGTGTTACTCCCTTAGGTAGATCAAGCTTATCAATCTTTTTATCTGCTGCAGATGTTGCGGCAGAAACATCATCTGTCGTGACTGTTCCAGAAACGGTAGAGTAGTATTCCCCTTCACTACGAGCTAACGTGTTATAGGTGGTTCCCTCATCTACGGATACAAGATCAGACAACGGCATGGTCGTACCTAAGGCAGTTGGAATTTGAGTTTCCAATAATTCATCGATCGATTTTGCATCTGTTTTCGCTTCCCGTTGAACAATGACATCAATTTTTTCACCGTCATTTTCTACGGTTGTTAACACGTCTTCAGTACCTGTATTTGCTAGTGCTCCAACAATTTGTGCGGTAGTCAAACCGTACTGTAACACATCCTGTTGATCCACATTTAGCACATGCTCCACATATGGATTTTCCATATCAGATGTAACGTCTTCCAAGTTTTTCACATCGTTTAATGCCTCTTCCACTTGGTTCACTGCTTCATTTAAGTCTTCTAAGTCTTCACTGTACAATGTGTAGCTTACTTCGTTTGAACTCATACTACCCATCGCCATGTTTTGCGATTTCCATTCACCAGACTGGTCAATGTTAAATACATAATCTTCTACTTCTTTTTTCACTTCAGGGAAGTCTTTCATGTCAGGATCAAAGATCAGATACATTAACGCACCTTTTGCCCCACCCGTCATGATAGATGACATGTCTGTAGAAGCACTATTGTTGTAAGAAATTTGAACAATATCTATATCGTCACGTTTCATCAGTTCTTGTTCAACTTCTTCAATATTTTCTAGCGATTCTGCCTCAAGCTCACCAGCTGCTGGTGTGTACGTTAAATAAATGGTTTTCTCTTCTTCGGAACCCATAAAACTAAAACCAATGATTGGAGTTAAAGCAAGAGAGCCACCAAGTAATACTACCGCAATTAGAGATGTAATGATTTTATGATTTAATGCTTTAGCAAGCACACCTTTGTACCATGTTGCTAATCTTCCAACCTCATTGTGCTCTTTTACTTTCTTTTCTCCATATAAATTCTTACGGAATAAGAAATGTGACAATGCTGGAACAATCGTAATCGCAACAATTAGTGACGCACCTAAAGCAAATGCCATCGTTAAAGCAAACGGTCTGAATAGTTCTCCAACCATCCCACCAACAAACATAAGTGGCGCGAATACGGCAACTGTTACGAGCGTGGATGATAGAATTGGTTTAAACATTTCAATCGTCGCTTCACGTATTAATGCTCGACCTCTAAGCTTTTCTTTTTCCAAGTTCATTCGTCTATAGATGTTTTCTACAACAACGATCGAGTCATCAATAACACGACCAATCGCTACTGTAATAGCACCTAAGGTCATAATGTTTAAGGTAATATCAAGCCAGTTTAATAGCAAGAACGCCATAAAGATAGATACTGGAATCGATACGATCGAAATAAGTGTTGATTTCACATCACGTAGGAATAAAAGAATGATGATGACCGCAAACAAGCCACCAAATAGCGCTTTTTCAACCATTGTGAAAACAGAGTCTTCGATTGGTTTTCCTTGGTCTAACGTTACATCAATGACTAAACCATCAATCGCCTCTTTTTCATCCTCAATTAAATCTTTTATTTCATTAACCACTTCAACTGTATTTGCCTCTTGCCCTTTTGTGATTTGAATAGCAATGGCTTCTTCTCCATTTGTACGGGAGATAGATTGTACTTTTCCAACCGTTTCTATAGTAGCAATATCTCCTAATGTCACAAACGGGCTTGGATTATCCGCCGTTGGTGTTACAGGGATGAGCATTTCTTTTAATTCATCAACGGTTTTAATATCTCCATCAATGGCCACCGCTTCTTCTCCATCTTCAAACTCTTGGAGACCTAACGATAAAGCCATATCACTTGCTTGAACCATTTGTTTCACAGCGTCTTCCGTTAACCCGAGCGCTTCCATCTTCTCTTGGTTATACGTAAATTGTACTTCTTCGATATGTTGACCTGTAATTGTTGTTGATCCCACGCCATCGATATTATTAATTTTCGGTAAGATCGTTTCTTCTACAGTTGTTGACAAGTCAACAATATCTTCCTCCGTGCTGGAAATGGATAACGCCAAGACTGGCATCATATTCATACTAAGCGCCATAATCGATGGCTCTTCAGCAGCTTCCGGTAACTTTATATTATCTAGTGCTGATTCAAGTTCACGTTTTTTCTCATCCATATCAACGCCATAGTCGTACTCAATTTGCAATTGAGCTACGTTTGCAGATGAGTTTGAGAAGACTGCCTTAACATCTTCAAGCCCCTCAATCGTTTGCTCCATCGGTATCGATACTTCATCCATTACTTGTTCAGCGGTTGCACCTGGATACACATCCATGACAATCAAATATGGAATCGATACATCAGGAATACTCTCCATCTTCATTTTTGTGCCAGAGTAAATCCCAGCAGCTGTGACGATAATGGTTAATAACCACACAGCAAGTTTATTTTTCAGGACGAAATTAACTAAGCTTTTCAAACATCGTTCTCCCCTTTTGATTAATTACCTATGATTTGTTATAATCAGATCTATAAATGACCGATCAGTCATCACTATAACAATATAACTGACTGATCGGTCAGTCGTCAACTTGTTTGTACTCACAATGTGTTAATACGAACTACTATAAATAAAGATTCAAATTTTATTATAAAAAAATTAAAAGGAATTTGGTTTAACGGGGGTTTTACAATGAATGAAAAAGATAGGCAAATTATTGAAGTGAGCATGAGGCTTTTTGCTAGGAAAGGATTTTCAACCACATCCATCCAAGAAATTGCAACAGAAAGTGGCATTTCTAAAGGAGCCTTTTATTTACACTTCAAATCAAAAGATGACTTGCTATTAGCTATTTTACAATACCATTTTGAAATGATAGAGAAAGCCTTCTCCGAGCAAGTAACAAGCACACAAAGTCCTCGTGAAAAGTTTATTTCTCAACAGATGGCGTTATATTCACATTTTCTTACACACAGAGACTTTCTTATTATGCTTACAAAAGAGCAAGCAATACCTAGAAATGAAACCATTAAACAGCTTTTATTAGGGAAGCAAATGGAATCTCATCAACACTATCGTAAAAGCATTATCGAAATCTACGGTCCGGACATTGAACCGTACTCGTGGGATATAACGATCATCCTCGAAGGCATGATTAAATCATATATGGGGGTTTTATTATTTTCTTCCCCAGATTTTAATGTAAGACAAGTTACTGAGTTTATCCTTAAGAGAACAGACAGTATTGTAAAAGATATTTATGAGGATAGTCCCTTCTTAACAAACAAGAAAGTGGAAGAAATCATCAACTTTTTCCTAGCGCCTGATCAACCATCCATTTCAAACCTATTAAAAAACTTAGAAGAAGAAATAGAAAAATTAGGAGAAGACGAATTACTTGTAACTTTTCAAGTATTAAGGGAGGAAATGGAAATGGAAAAGCCGCGAGTTCCTGTCATTCAAGGAATGCTTTCAAACTTCAGTGGTTACCCTAGCATTGACCACTATAAAAATCTCATTTCAGAATATTATTCAAGGAAATAAACGTTCAGTGATTGGACGTTTTTACACGGATTGACCATATAGTCATTCAATAGGTATAATCTGATTGACCAATTAGTCATATGAAACGAGGGTTAAAGATGAAGCTAAATGAGGTAGTAAAACAGGCGGTTCGTGAGACTATGACCATAAGTAAACGATTAACGAGTGTCCAAATTGTTGAAAAGCTACAAAAACAAGGAATACAGGCTTCACTATGTAAGCGCCTTGTAACACATGAATAGGAGTAAAATACTTTGAAAACAGCCATGTACAGCAGGCTTGTCCTAACCATTATTTTATATAGCTTCTTTACCTTTTATATCAGCTGGAATATACATCTGTGGCTAGAGTCCACTTTTTCACTAGAAATTTTCGGAATCGTTGTTGCTGTTATTTTCCTATTATCCTACAGCTATGTGCTTGCGAGATTTTTTAAAAAACTAATAGTTCTAAAATACATAGGTTCGTATTGGTTCGGAATTATTCAATACACCTTGTTGCTACTTCCACTGGCAGATTTTATTGGTTGGCTATTTGTTTTTGCTGGGTTCTCACCTGACATCGTTATATTTTGGGTTGGAACTGTTGTCCTTTTGATAATGATCGGTATTTTGTGGCTTGGTACATTCAACGCCTATAATCCAGTGATTCGGGAGCATTCTATTGAAATAGATAAGGAAGCTTCATTTTCCTCTCTCCGGGTTGTTATGGCATCTGATATGCACTTTGGCCATTTATCCGGTAAAGCTCATGCGAATCGGTTGGTTCATGAAGTGAATTCACTAAAGCCCGATCTGATTCTGTTACCAGGAGATATTATTGATGATGACCCTGAGCCTTTTATTCAAAAAGGATTCGGTTCTATTATGGAAAACCTATCAGCTACCTATGGTGTATACGGGGTTTTAGGAAATCATGAATATTATGGTGGCGGAATTCCTATGTATATAAAAGAAATGGAGCGTATTGGAATTCCCATCCTCATGGACGAAACCGTTGTCCTCGACGGCGGGATACAGCTTGTTGGAAGAAAAGATAAGACCGATCGTAACCGGAAAAACATTGAAAACCTAATAGAGAACTTAGATGAAACAAAACCGATTTTTATTATGGATCACCAACCACTTGAACTCGTTCAAGCAGCTGAGCACGGAGCCGATTTAATGCTGTCCGGGCATACTCATCGTGGACAGATGGCTCCGAACCATTTGATTACCAGAAGAATTTTTGAGCTTGATTGGGGATATTTGAAGAAAAGTCAACTTCATGCATTTGTCTCGTCAGGCTTTGGCTTTTGGGGTCCACCGCTTCGGATTGGGAGCCGATCAGAAATACTTTTGATAGATATTACCTTTACAAAAAACAGTTTGCGTACGTAGCGCAAACTGTTTTTATATTTTCGGAAAATTTATTTATTGACAAAGGTTTGATCCCTATCATATAATTACTTCGAAATAAAATATATTTAATTCAAGATATATGAACTAAAATAAAACTGTTGGAGGTTTATTAAAATGACAAAAACAAAATGGGCAGTTGACACAGCACACAGCAACGTAGATTTTTCAATTAAACATATGATGATCGCTAAAACAAATGGTGCATTCCATAAGTTCGATGCAGAAATTGAAGCAGATCCAACTGATTTAACAACAGCTAACATCGTGTTTAACGTAGATGTAGCAAGCATTGACACTCGTAACGAAGATCGTGACAACCACCTTCGTTCGGCTGATTTCTTTGATGTGGAAAACTACCCTACTATGACTTTTAAATCTACTTCAATCGAAAGAAAAGACGAAGATGAGTACAACGTAACTGGTGACTTTACTCTTCACGGCGTAACAAAGTCTGAAACTTTTGTTGTAACTTTCGAAGGTCAGGGCAAAGATCCTTGGGGCAATGAAAAGGTTGGATTCAGTGCAGAAGGTACAGTAAACCGCAGTGATTATGGGCTAACTTGGAACGCTGCTCTTGAAACAGGTGGAGTTCTTGTTGGGGATAAAGTGAAGTTTTCTATTTCTTTAGAAGCTGCAAAAGCTGAGTAATACTTACTTTTTATTAAAAGACACAGGAAAAGACGTATGAAATGGGCATACGTCTTTTCACGTTTCTAATAAATTCCATTAACTTTGATATAGTAAACGCGAGCTGATATAGACGGAGAAATTCCGCTTATCTTAATATTTTTTTTAAAAAAGGCTTAAATAAACGGAGAGATTCCGCCTATTGGCTCGAAAATTACGAAAAGGGGAGATTTTGCACTGCATAAGCGGAAAATCTCCCCTTAATTACCCCCGAAACGAGCTCCATTTTGCATCTAACCGGAAAATCTCCGTTTATTTTGTTATTACTAGTTACTCGATTTCAAACGTTGCCTGGAGCTCATCTTTTATCGAAACCCTAGTCGCTTTGAAATGTTTGATCCTGTTTCAAGGACATGTGGTTTCAATTCTTCCATACGTTCGTCCGTCATTCGGATGGTTGGTCCGGAAACACTTAATGCCGCGACCGCATTCCCTGCATGGTCGAAAATGGGTACGGCAATACACGTAATTCCAACCTCATTCTCCTGCAAATCTAAAGCATACCCTCTTTGTTTAACTGCTTCTAATTCAGATAGAAATTTTGCACGATCGGTAATTGTATATTTTGTATGAACAGGTAAACCTTTTCGATTGATGATGTCATCCGATTTCGCAGCAGGTAAATAAGCTAAAATGGCTTTCCCCACTCCTGTACAGTGCATAGGGGCTCGTCTCCCTACCTTTGAGTGCATACGAAGTGTCTCTGTCCCTTCATATTTTTCAATATAAACGACTTCATCATGATCATAAACCACTAAGTGGATTACCTCATCAGTCACCTTTCCTAACTCCTGTAAGTAGGGCTTTGCTTCCGTTCGAATATCTATGGAATCCAAAAGCTTTGAACTAATATCCAAAAAGGTATAACCCAGGCGATAACGACCACTATCAACATCTTGCTCAATATACCCGTATTGCGCCAACGTCGTTAGTATACGGTAGACGGAGCTTTTGTTTATATCCATTTGATTAGCTATTTCTGTAACGCCAAGACCTTCTTTTTTCATAGAAACAAGAGCAATAATATCAAGGGCGCGACTCACCGATTTGACCATATTTTCTCTTTCCATTTTCTTCACCTCACGCCCTGATCTGTTGATTATTTTTGATGGGCAAATTTTCTTTTTGCTTCAATTCTTCGACGATGTAAGATAGGTTCGGTATACCCGCTCGGCTGGTCGTATCCTTTAAACACTAACTCACATGCTGCTTGGAATGCTACTGAATCCTCATACCTTCCAGCCATTGGACGGTAGTTTCCATCTCCCGCATTTTGTTCGTCCACTACTTTTGCCATTCGCTTCATCGTTTCTAGTACTTGTTCCTTTGTACAAATTCCATGATGTAACCAGTTGGCCATATGTTGACTTGAAATTCTTAAGGTTGCTCGGTCTTCCATTAGGCCGATATGATGGATGTCCGGAACTTTAGAACAGCCGACTCCTTGCTCGACCCAACGAACTACATATCCGAGTATTCCTTGCGCGTTATTTGCTAGCTCTGCTTGAATCTCCTCTTTACTCCAGCTACTATCAGTTGCCAATGGAATGCTTAAAATGTCATCTTGATAGCTTTGTAGGTTTTGCTTCAGTTCCTCTTGAACTGAACTTACATGAACTTGATGATAATGAAGTGCATGCAGAGTGGCGGCCGTCGGTGATGGCACCCAAGCTGTGTTTGCTCCTGCTTTCAAATGGCCGATTTTTTGCTTCATCATCTCCGCCATCAAATCCGGCATTGCCCACATTCCTTTTCCAATTTGAGCTTTTCCTTTAAGACCCGCAGTTAGTCCTGTTGCGACATTGGACTTTTCATAGGCTTGTAGCCAAGTGGATGTTTTCATCTCATTTTTTCGTATCATCGGTCCTGCTTCCATGGAGGTATGAATTTCATCTCCCGTACGGTCAAGGAAGCCGGTATTGATAAACACAATTCGTTCCTTTACTTCATGTATGCAGTTCTTCAAATTGAGACTCGTACGTCTTTCCTCATCCATTACCCCAATCTTTATCGTGTTCCGTGGCACGGTGATTAAGTCTTCAACCATATTGAATAATTCATTGGCAAAAGCGACTTCCTCAGACCCGTGCATTTTTGGTTTTACAATATAGATAGAGCCCTTAGAGGAATTTTGGTAGAAGCCATTTCCTAACAGAGAGTGCTTCGCGATTAGACTTGTAAGTACAGCATCCATGATCCCTTCTGGCACTTCATTTCCTGCCTCATCTAAGATCGCGTTGGTCGTCATTAAATGTCCGACATTTCTAACAAACATAAGAGATCGACCTTTTAATGTGAAGGAATTTCCTGTTGGACTCATATACTCTCGGTCAGGTTGTAGGCTTCGTGTGAGCAAAGTAGATCCTTTTTGAAAGGTGGCAGTTAAGTCCCCTTTCATTAATCCTAGCCAATTTCGATACACACGCACTTTGTCCTCAGCATCTACTGCGGCAACAGAATCTTCGCAGTCCATGATGGTGGTTAGTGCTGATTCCATGACAATGTCTTTTACACCAGCCGTATCTGACGCTCCGATGGGTGATTGGCGATCAATCTGGATTTCAAAGTGGAGATCATTATTTTTTAACAAGATTGCTGATGGATTTTCGCTTCCGCCTTGGTAACCGAAGAATTGCTGTTGGTTATTCAACTGTGTCATGGTTCCATTTGCTAAGGTAATGATTAGCTGACCTTCTTGTATATAATAATTGGTTACGTCTGAATGGGAGCCTTCCTGAAGAGGGGCCGTTTGATCTAAAAATTGCTTAGCAATAGAAATTACTTTTTCTCCGCGGATAGAATTATAAGCTCCTGATTTTGATGCTCCACCTTCCTCACTAATGACATCCGTTCCATAAAGGGCATCATACAGACTCCCCCATCGTGCATTTGCCGCATTTAATGCATATCGGGCATTGTCAACAGGAACAACGAGCTGGGGACCCGCTTGAAGACTTATTTCTTCATCCACATTTTCTGTTGTTACTTCAAAATCAGGTACTTCTTGTTCTAGATAACCAATCTCCGTTAAGAAATTTTTGTAGGACTCAGGTGTGAAGGCTGCTTGTTGTTGAAGGTATGTGTTGATTTGCTGTTGGAGATCATCTCTTTTTCTTAAAAGTGCTTCATTTTTCGGAGTTAAATTATGAACTAGCTCTGAAAACTCCTCCCAAAATGATTCTTCATCGAGCTTAGTTTGTGGCAGCGCTTCCTTTTGGATGAAATGATAAAGCTCTGCTGCAATTTTCAACTTCCCCTTTGTTACATAAATAGACATTCTCTTTCCTCCCTTTGAAAATAGACTGTTTCTTATTACGCAACGTTGTTTCTTTTTATATTCATGTGAAATTATTTTACCATTAATTGTTAGACTTTTCAATCAATTAAAAAAAGAGCTAACCAATTAGCTCCTATAATTTTGCGTTTTCTAATACTCTACAAACAAGTTCTTTGTTTGGATAATTAGTTTGTTGTATCAGTTCCTGTACTTTATGAACATCGTAATTTACTCTTACTAGAGAGACTTGGAAGCTATCCTCTTGGAGATCTAAAAGTAAATACGATGATTTTTTCACACCATCAAAAGGTAACCCTACACTTCCTGTATTAACGATACATTTCCCTTCAACAAATCGAATGTATGGCCTGTGTATATGTCCATATATGTAGATATCTGCTTCTTCTACCATCATTTTTGTGATGAGATTTTCTTCTGTTTCTTGAGGAAGTATGACATCAAATAAACTACTTGGTGTTGCATGAAATGCGTGTATCTTATGATTCCCAAATTCAAGTTTCAACTCAGTAGGAAGTTCTCTAAGATAATTTATACTTTGCTCGTCCAATTGAGAAACAGTCCATTCTCGTTCAGCATTCATTGTATTGATTGCTTGTGCCGGAACCTCCCCATCTTGTACTCCTCTAACTATCCATTCATCTGCATTCCCTTTTATTACATCAGTATCAAGAGATCTTATTAAATCCAGAGCACGTTTTGGTTCAGGACCCCTATAGCATATATCACCGAGGACAAATACTTTGTCAACATCCTTCGACTGAATATCTTTCAGAACTGCTTCTAAGGCAGTTGCATTTCCATGAATATCAGCTATAAATGCCAGTTTCATTTTATACCTCCTCATTACTAATTTTCCTTACTTATATAATTTACCTTTTACTTGTCAAAGTCAAAACATTAATTTCTGGAGAATTCAAAAAACGAAACTTGAGAAAAGGAATCGCATCACTGCTTCCTAAGCCTGTGCTAACATACTGTTTAATACCATTATATTCCCATATTCCCTTTACTCGATTCCTAGGAGGAAAGATTCCACCATATCTATACCATCCTTCAGGAACAAATAATGCACCAACAAATGGAAGTCGTATTTGTCCACCATGGTAGTGTCCTGAAATAATTAAGTCATAATCTCTGAATGTATAGCGACTATCATTTTTCAAGGAGTCAATCCTTGTATCGACAACAGGGTAATGGTTTAAGGCAACTAAAATACTATTGTCATAGGAAGCTTTATCTAAGGTTTGATGAATATCTTCTATCAGTTGCTCCTGGTAAATTCTATATTGTTCATCGCTTATATTTGCTGGAGCTTCCTTCTCAACTATTCCTTCTGTTTTTCCAGGCTTATTTAGAAAGGATATTTCAAAGTCAACAAAATGAATGACGGAATTTCCTATTCTCACTGTATCAATTGACTCAAGTAACTCTACCCCTCGTTCTTCCATCCCTTGGATAAAATTACTTCTATCAAAAGAGTCGTCACTATAAATATTCGGGTCTGTATTCCCAGGGATAAACCATGCATGTTGTTTGTTACTAATGTTTTCAATTAGAGAATAAAATGGACGATAATTCCCACTTTCAACCCCATCTAGCATGTCTCCTGTAAAAATAATTGCATCATAGGAAATAGAATTTATGGCTTCAATGAGTCGCTTTTGATTAGTACCAAATTCCTTCTCATGTAAGTCTGAAATCTGAACAATTGTATACTCCTCTAGATCCGCCGGTAAATCATCTAACAAAACCTTTTGTTCAACTATCTTTACACGATTATTGTCCCAAACTGTATAAAACATTAATAAAATTACAACTGATAGTAATGTTAGTAAGCAATTTTTTCTATATTTCCTCAAATTACTCCTCCATTTTTTCATGCTTTACGTAATTAAAGAAATTTCCCTCTTTTCTGTTTGTTTTGGCTCTGTCTGATTTAATGATTTATATAATCCTTCTTGTCTTATTAACTCCTCATGTGTTCCCTCTTGTACAATTTCACCGTTATTTATAACCATTATGACATCGGCATGTTTAATAGTTGATAATCGATGAGCAATGACGATCGTTGTTCTTCCTTTCATTAGCTCATTAAGAGCTTCTTTTACATAAAATTCGGTTTCCCCATCAAGGGCAGAAGTTGCTTCATCTAGCAATAAAATGGGAGAATTCTTCAAGATAGCACGTGCAATAGCAATTCTTTGCTTTTGACCACCCGAAAGCTTAATTCCTCGTTCTCCTACTTCAGTATCGTACTTATTTTCGAGCGTTAAAATAAATTCGTGTATTTGAGCACTTTTCGCAGCACTTATCATCTCGTCTTCTGTTACACCTGGCCTTGCTATAATGAGATTTTCCCGAATCGTACCAGCAAACAGAAATGTTTCTTGCGGGACATGTGCAATAGAACTTCTTAGTTCTGAAGGTGAAAACTTATGGCTTGGTATGCCGTCAAGTTTGATTTGTCCTACTTGTGGTTTATAAAATCCTTGAAGAAGATTCATAAGAGTGCTTTTCCCGGCTCCACTTGGTCCAACGAGTGCAATCACCTTGCCAGCTGGGACTTTTAAGTAAAAATCTTGTAACACATTCTTATTAAATTCATATCCAAAGGTAATATTTTCAAATTCAATGGAGTTGTTCAGCAATAGAGCTGGATGAAAAGATGGAAGTTCTTTTAGTTCTATAGGTTGCTCCAATAGATCCATCACCCTTTCAAGTGCTGCTATTGATCTTTGATAACTAGCCCACTGAGCAGCCAGACCAGTAAGTGGAGAAACTAAATGACCTACTAAATTAACAAAAGTTAATAAGGCACCCACTGTCATTACTTCCCTTGATACGAACAACGCTCCTAGAGAAAGACTTCCCCAAAAGGTCATTGTTCCTACAATTTGACCACCTGTAGAGTAGAAACCTTGTAGTTTAGCATTTTTCAATTCTAATTGATATAGTTTACTATTTTCTCTTTTATATTTTTCATATTGTAACTTTTCCATTGTAAAAGAACGGATCACACTGAACCCTTGAAACGTCTCATTTAAATGACCATGAATAATCCCAATTAATCTATGAATTTCCCGACTATTTTTCCTAAGCAACAGTCCGAATAAAAGACCAAATATAGCAGCTATTGGAGCAACTAACACACTAAGTAAGCATAACAACCAGTTAATTTGAAATAGATAAATAAATACACAAATATATGTAATGGGTAGTTTAATAAGATTGATAAGACTGCTACCTATGACCCCATCCACACCATTAATGTCATTTGAGAAATGTGAAAGCAACTCTCCTGAGCGTAAATTTGATACCTTTCCTGGGGACAACTGCAAAATATGCTTAAATAAGTGATTTTTTAAATCCTTTTTTACCCCATTGGTTGCGATCGTATTAAAGTAGGTAAATGAAAAACTTGATAGCATTCCGACCCCAAGTAAAATTACTCCTACTGGAATCAAGGTTAATATTTCATGATAACTTCCATGGACAGCAGATTCAGTGATATTTCCATAAAATCGTGCAAATCCAATGGTTATAAACGTATCAACAAGCACCGTTAACAAAAGTACAATATATGATTTCCAATACTTTTTAATATAAGGCATTAACAAAGAATAAGTTCTCTTAATATCCTTAAGAGTAATGTGTTTTTTCAGTTTTATCAATAATTGACCTAGCCTCATATAAAGTCTCCTAAATTTCTTAATTTCCTTTTAGGGAAAGTATGTGTTGCTTTGTTTTCTTCCACATCCAAATAAATGGTCGAAGGGGAAGATATAAAAAATAAAACCTTTTGGGTAAAGGCAATATTTGCATATCCTCTGGTACAGGAAAGATAGAATTAAAAAACGAAAAGCATTTTTGTTGAAAGGTTTTTATATAATATAAATAAGAATGATAAGAGGCTTGTATATCCTTATGTAAATCCTCGTTATGAAGATTCTCCTTACTTTTTATAAATTTACAAGAATGTAAAACTAATTTTTTTGATTTCTTCATGAATGTGAATCTCTTCATCTCAAACGGAATTTCAACTTTTAAAAGAGCTGAGGATAGAAGGAAAGCTTGCCCTGCTAAATGGTCGTAATCGTATTTTTTGATTAGCGCATCCACCTTTTCATAAGAAACGTCTTTCTTTCTTAATTCACTAATATCAACTAACCAGCGAAGACGGAACCATCCATGCCGAGCACCATCGGTGATAAGATAAACGAGCAGATCTTCTTGACTTAATAAGTAAACTGGATACTGATTAATTGGACTTTCCCTTCTCCGGTTCCATAGATCTTTAAAAGATGGTTCCTTGCCTGGACCAGGATTCAATCGCCAATGGATTTCCAAACAAGAACCTGTATCTGCATTAGTGTATTCAATATGGTGATTCTTCCACTTCCAATCGTCAAGCACAGTACGTATATACTTATCAGGTGTATACCCCTTTTCTAGAAGGATTTGATTCACTTTTTCTAAGTCGGTTATCTTAATTAAAATGTCAAGGTCCTTAGAAGTTCGCATGGATGTATTTCCATATATTTCATTGGCGAGTAATGGCCCTTTCAAAAAAAGACACTCCACTTTCTTTTCAAGAAACCATCTACTTACCATTTCCATTTCTGCACATAAATGGAGCATTTGAAACGTATTTCTCTTATACCAGGCTTCTAAGGTTAATAATACTTTTTCAGGGATTGGATACAAACTTTGGTTCTTAAGCTTCTTATAGACAATTGGAAAAAGTCGGTGGTGTTCTGTAAGATGTAGAAATTCCCCCCACTGGATGTTTCGAAGTAATTCCTGGTCTTTATACCATTCACAGCCATCCGTAATGATAGAGATTAATAACTTTAACTCTCTATCAAAGTCTTGAGTTAATACATGTTCCTTGATGTTTCCCATGTTTTACATCTTCTTTCCATTCATTCTTTTTGCAAAAGTAGCAACAACTGTGAATCGCTCCATGCCAACTGCACCAGATACATAATAGCTTCCACTACGCAACCAAGCATGAGCACTCATGTCCCCATTACATTCTCTAGCAATCCCCATATATAAGGTACTTTCAATATGACGTCTTTCTAACATCTTCATAGCGGCAATCGCCATTACTAAGCATTGGCTTTCCCACCAAGTATGTCTGCTCATGATAAACACAGCTTCTGATATACTCCGTATAGCATCTATATCTTTCCTATTACATGATTGATTAGTCTCATTCATTGGTTCACCTAAAGAAGGTGATATCTTTACAAAAGGTAGTCCTTTTAAGTACCTGGCCCAACCTAAGAAACAATAAGCTTCCATAAGTAAAAGCCGAGTATAATGATCTAACGAGAAAAATAGCTTAATTTTTCTTGCAACGTCCATTTATTCCTCCGCCTGGTAATAATCATCATCTCTTGTGATTTCAATTAACTCTTCTTTTAAAAGCATTTCTAAAAAATGAATAACCTGCTCCTGACAATCCTCTTTTGCTACATCATACTCTTTCATTAACTTAGTAATTAGGTCACTAACCTTAATGGAATGATCGAGAAGTTCCCATATGTCTCCCCCTACTACACCCAAATTATAATACTTCCCATTCTCTATACTAAGCATGACCTTTTCGCCATCCATATCCGATAAAAATACTCCTGATTTATGTCTAACAAAACTTTTTAGCAGTATATCCTGATTTTTTATCATTGTGTTCACTCCATATTAATTAATTTCATGTGGTACTTTATTAATTATTGATAAAATTAACTTTTGTAGAGCATTTACATTAGCCGATTTCTTTAGTCTCTCTATTTGAAAGCTATTAATATCGCTAACTATATTTCCTGAAGTTTGAAAATGCCAATTCATTCGCCCAAGTGGAGAAATAAAAAAATTTCGATAAGTGTGACGGTAAATAAGCTCAAATTGTTCTAGTTTGTTCACTATTCTAGTATTTATTGACTCGTTATCAACCACATTTAATTCAAATATACCGGCTAAAGGCATAGGATCTGAGGAGTAATTTGAAGAGATAGGAATAATAAATTTTGATTCTCGTTGTGTGATAGGCTGATAAAGATTTGAATCCATCCCGAAGATATGTAAACTTTCTACCCAAAGTTTTTGTTGTGGATAAGCAGGAATAACAATGGGTTTGTTATCTTGTGATAACATGATCGGAATAATATCATCACTAAGTAGTTGAAAACCTTCCTTCAAAAAAGCAGCAGCGAGAGTAGATTTTCCTGCACCCGAATCACCAACAATTGCATATGCCTTTCCGTTAATAGCAATAGCACTTCCATGTAATGGGAGTATTTTCCTCATGAGAAGGATTGCTCCCATACACGTGCCCAATAGAAACAACCGAATTTCGTCTTCATTGCAATCATCTATAGGCATATATAAAATTCTATTTCCATTTTCAATTAAAAAAATAGCAGTGTTTGGAACCTTAAATAATACAAGGTTTTCTTTAACCATGAAAAACTGAATAGAATCTTTGAAGTTTCCCCAGATTGCATTTAAGTCGGTCTTAGCGATTACTACATCTGGAGCGCTAACTTCTATTTCAGTTAAAATAAGTTCAGGTAATTGAATATCACTAGAAATGGTTAAACCAAATGCCTTGTAATGTGTACTTACTTTATAATTACACACTAAAACTCCCCCCAAGACTCATAGCAACAACTGTTCATTATAAAGAACGAAAAGAACAAAAAAAGAGTCGCTACCTCTTTTCATTATAAAGAACAATATTATGTATTAAAGTTAACACTTTCCCTAATTAGAGTCAATAATCCTTTTATAATTTAGTAAAAAGCCTCCTATTAACTAGGTTAATAAGAGGCTATCCAATATTACATAAGAAAAAATCAACTTGTAAAACGTCTCCATGTTTCAGGATTATTAGGATCAACAGCTTTCCCAGGAACATACGCTTCATCTGTATAAGGACCCCACATAGTTGAAGCCATAGTCATTTTAACATCAAGTATTTCTAAGCTTGGTGTTTGCCATTCCTTTTTCACTTTAATCACCTCCTTTAATGGAATACTTTCATGAACCGATGAAGAATAAGGCTCCGCATCAGTGTTTTATAGTCTGGATCAATGGCATACTCAGGTTGTACATGACTACTAATTTTTTTGGCTGCTCTGGCTATAGTATCTTTATTTAAGAAATTTAATGTAAAGTTATCTTTCTGTAACTGTTGGACCTCTTCCCTAAATATCCCCCAATTAGGAATCATTCGATGAACCCAATCCGCCCCCTGAACCCCAAATACTCTCTGATTCAACCTTACCTTATCAGGTAATAAATCTTTAGTTGCTCGTCTTATTAGTGCTCGATCCAATCCATTCTGAACATATTGATCCTCAGGTAAGGACAAACAAAAACGAATAACTCGTAAATCATTCGTAGGGTCACGCTTCCACAATGAATAACGCAAAGATAGCTTGGTTGCTATTGTATTACTAGCATTCCAATGAAAGACATCTTCAAAATGAAGTTTTCTTTGTTTAAATATATCTGTCTCCGAAAACCATCCAGTCTCATTTATGCCAAAGGCTCTTAGCTTATCATATACTTTTGTTTTCTTAGCAAATTCAGCATTAATTAATGTTGGGAAGTCATAGGATTCTCCTTTGGGAAACATGTGATCAATAATTGGAAAAGCAATTCTAGTAATGAAGGGTAGATTACGAAACCTATTGCCACCCATACGGTGACTATATTGATTCAGTTCATTCACTAACTTAAGCCATCTGAATCTTTTTAAAAGAATCGCATAATAATCCATCGCAGAACCCCAAGATATGCTTAGATTTCCTCTACCTCCGTTTAGCAAAATGCCTACATTTTCTTCTTCTGCTTTTTCAAACATGCCTTTTAACCAAAAGGAATTTTCAAAAAATTTATATGGCATTTCCATTATCTTAAGAAAGTCACCCATTTCCGAATAAGGATCTTTCCCTTGAAAATCTAAATAATGATCTTGAATTCCTCCGATATGTTTCACCGTAGATTTCATATACATTGTTTCATTAGGCATCAAATGATGGGGAGTAAAATCAATAAAGTCCTTTGGTGGAATATAACTAAAAGTATGTAACTTTCTTCCACCCCTTTTAAGACTTCTAGCAGCAAAGCTAACAATGGAACCAGAATCTAACCCTCCACTTAATTGAGCTCCAACTAATTGGTTAGTCCTTAACCTTGAGGTAACCGCCTTATCAAATACTTCTTGAAATGCTTCTATGTATTCCTCATTAGATTTGAGCTTCAATTTCCTATTTGAGGTTAGTTTACAATATTGTTTTACCCTTACTTCTTCGCCAACCACAGTTATACTATGGGAAGGAGGAACTTGTTTAATATTTTTATATACCGTACTTTCTTGATCTACTACATCAATCATGCCAATTATCGCTAAGTATTCAGCCACCCATTCTTGGTTAATTTCCTTTTTCATATAAGGAAGTGAGAGTAGTGACTCTATAATGGTACTAAAAGCAAAACTATTCGAATTCAGGGTGTAATAAAGTGTTCTGCTACCCGAAAAGTCCCTAGCTCCAAAAAGTCGATTGCGTTTTTCATCCCAAATAAAAAACGCAAAATCTCCAACTAAGTACTTCGGTGATTCTTCACCCCATTTATCGTACGCTAATAAAATAAGCTTGCTATCCGGAATAGAAGCTCTTTCATTTGTCTTTACATCAAGTTGATCAAATAATTCCTCTCGATTATCTATAATGGCATCAGCTGTTATTGATAAACATCTTTGATAGTCATAAAATGGAAGTGGCTCACAAATGGATTCTGGAGTAATCCATTGTGCATGACAGCCAAAAAAGATATTCTCTTTATACCAAACCCTAATATCGTCGGCAGGAAAGTTTTGAAAGCTTTCCATCATTCGACTGATTTCTTCAAGTTTAATTGGTTCCTGTTTACTGTGATAGATTCCAGCAATAGCGCTCATTTAATCTTCTCCATCTCACTAGAGAAGCTGAAAATGATCATACTTAATCATCTTAGTTCCTTCTTTATATTCATTTCTTCTAACTCCATTCGTTCTTCCCTTTAAGTTACGAATGATATTACTAACAAAATTTTCTCCCATTCCATGGGCATGAAGATAACCTCCCCCAAATCTTGGGTTAATTTCTGAAACTACATATCCTTTTTTTGTTCGGAAACAATCAATGTCTATGGGTCCGATTGGCTCTAATGTGGTAACTAGTTTTTCAATGATCATTGTTAAATGAGGATCTATTACGGAGACTGATTTGTCTGTTTCACCAGCTCTCATCGAAATTTTTTTCTTAATAAAGATATTGGATGTTTCCTTTGAAATTAAATCAATGTAACAATCTACTCCGAACTCTTCTCCTTCGATAAAGGGCTGTACAATCAGTCCATTGAATTCTCTTTGGAGAACTCTCAATTCTTCTAACGACGACACTTTATGTATCCCTAAACTAGCACTACCGTTTTTCGGCTTAACAATTAAGGGGAACTGAATCTTATCATTCTCTAAATCTTGTATAACCTCATCTATTTCCAAATACGTAGGAATGCTAGGAATACCATTCTCATTTAAAAAATGCGCAGTTAAAAACTTATCAAAACAAATATCTACAACTTCTTTATCCGAAACAATTACCTTCACACCCTCCTTTTCAAACTCTTTTTTATAATTTGCTAGTAAACTTAACTCCGGATCAATTAAGGAAAGCACAGCACTAACTTGATACTCTTTACATAGGTAGATTAATTGTTGGATATATTCTGGATGAGTGATACGTGGTACAATCTCATAAGCATCTGCAAAGTGTAACGCTGGGGCTGTTGAATCACAATCCACTGCTATAACCTTTCCACCTACCTTGTTGAGCTCTTCTTTAAAAAATTCAATTAATTTCACGCGACGCCCTACACTACAAATCAGTATGTTCATCTAGTAACCCCCTATTTTAAAAGCAATAAATCTCCTCATTGAAAAATTGCTTAATCGTTTCCCTCTTCCGTACCACAATACATCCATTTTCATCTACTGCTACAATTCCAGGACGCTCTTTAATAAATGGAGGATTAAAAACAATGGTGTAAGCACCCACATTTTCAAAAATGATATAGTCATCTTTAATAGGTAACGCATCTTCAATTTTATGGGCCAAATAGTCCTTTTCCATGCAAGTATAACCAACAATATGAAAGGGTTGAATAATATTCTCTGTAGCATCCTGCCGAATAAGCTTCATTGGTAAATTATTACTATGCATTGTCGGCTTAATATTATGAACACTACCATCAACTAATACAAAATGGATATCTCTAACCTTTTTCACTTCAACGACTTTTGTAACAAATTCATATACATTTGCTACCATCGCTATTCCTGGTTCTATAATTAAAGCTGGCTTTTTCTCTAAGTGCCCAAATTCGCGAATCATAGTATTACAGATTCCCTCTGCGTAATCGTCAAAGTTTGGTGCATTAATACCAAATGATTCAGGAAGTTCACCGTAGAGACCACCGCCAACATCAATGTACTCAAGACTATTCACTATATGTTTCTTTGCTATCGTACATAAGGTTTGGGTAATTCTTTCATAATTCTCTACCTTTCTATTTCTTGTAGAGAAATGACCGTGTAAGCCGACAATTTTTATATTATGGACTGAATTTAATTCTGCTAATGCGTATTCTAGGCCACCATTTTCAATACAAATGCCAAATCTACTAACTTCGTAACCTTCTTGAAGGGGGCTTATTCCGTTGTGTGAAAGATCAAAATTTAAGCGTATTCCCACTTTTATTTGTTCTACTGGATTCAATAGAGCATATTCAATGACATAATCAATTTCATATAGAGAATCAATATTAATGATGCTTTCGTTTTGAAGTGCGTTAAAAATATCATCCCTGCTTTTCAATGGTCCGTTAAAAATAATTCGCTTTGGATCTACACCAATTTTAATCGCCAAATCATATTCTAATCGTGAAACAACTTCGGCATACGCACCTAACCGGGACAATTCTTTACACATATATGGGACATAATTTGTCTTATAGGAATAGCCAATAATTAAATTGTCGTATCTAGATTTAAAGGCTGTTTCTATTTTCTTGTAGTTTTCTCTTAACTTGTTTACATTTAGTAGGTAGAAGGAAGATCCGGTAGCGTTTTCTAGATCTAAAATTTTTTCATAATCTAATATCTTTTGGTTTATAGTGCTATTTATTTTAACACCAGTATTC